>JADZFJ010000149.1 GCA_020849935.1 Crocinitomix sp.
GGAGCTGTGCAAAAAATATTCACGTACATCTATTTATTTTTTGCGCAAATTCTCTGGCCAATTTGGGTGCCCATCGCCATTTTAATGTTCGAAAAAGATGCGACACGAAGCATTTTCCAGAAAATTTTAGCCGGAATTGGTGTTTTTGTTGGAATCATTTTGGCTTATTTTCTTTTAACGTACCAAGTCGAAGCTTCTATCGTTGGTTACCATATTTCATACACATTGGCCTACCCCGAATCGCTAAAATATTATGAGGTGGTGCTTTATGCCTTAGCAACTATTGGTCCTCCTTTCTTTTCGCATATAAAAAGGATGTGGCTTTTGGGTGCAACTATCTTAGTCTCTTACGTGGTGACAATGATTTTTTATGACCATTATATCTTATCGGTTTGGTGTTTTTTCTCATCGATTATCAGTCTTTCAATCTACGCGATTGTTCTTAAATCTCGCGTAAAAAAAATCTAACTCGAATTCATCGCTGATGTTCACGACTACACTACCTTTCTTTTGAGGAACCATCGAAGGATAAAATTTACCTTAACAACTGATTGCTTGCTAATATTCCTGAGCAAAGAGAAATCAATTATCGAAAATGACCTCCAATTGATGTTCAAATAAATGCTCAGTTTTTTTGATTTGAATCTAATTGAGTAGATTGTTTGTTATATTTATCTTCGAAATAACCAAATCAAGAAAAAATTATGTCATTTCAAGCTTATATTGACAATATTAAAGCAAAAACAGGTAAAACCCCTGCCGATTTTAAAGCACTTGCGGAAAAAAAAGGTTTTTTGGCCAACGGTGAACTGGTAAAAAGCATTAAAGCCACGGAAATTACCAATTGGTTAAAAGATGAATTTGAGATAGGACATGGTCATGCCATGGCTATTTATGCTTCTTTTAAAGGGAAAACAGAATAATTCTAACTAGATTAAACCGTTGATAAAATATTCAATAATAAACTAAAAAACCTCGTTAAAATGAGTGATTTTGCAATATTTCAAGACTTTATAGCGAAGGAAGATGCTAGACAACTATTGAACATTTTAGATGCCAATAAGATTCCCTTTACAGTGGTTGAAAATGCCTACGAAGTCGATATTACCTTTGGTGGAAACATTCCTCGAAATTTCCAAGTATTTGTGCACCCTTCCAACTTTGAGCGGGTCCATCAAATCCTTGATAAAGATGCAGAAAATCAATTGGACAATGTCGACCCTAACCATTATTTATACGATTTCGCCAAATCTGAATTGTATGAAGTGATCACCAAAAAAGACGAATGGAGCGCCTACGATTACCAATTGGCGAAAAAAATCCTTATTGAACGTGGAGAAAGTATTGATCCCGAAGCCATTGCAATTTACCAAGAACAACGACTGCAAGAACTGTCACAACCGGCGGAAAAACCAACCGTTTATCTCATACTTGGTGCTATTTTTGCACTTTTGGGAGGTGTGGTTGGATTTATGATTGGCTGGTACCTCTATTCAGCAAAAAAAACCTTGCCAAATGGTACAAAAATGTACACCTATGCAAACGAAGACCGAAAATTGGCCTTAAATATCTTTCTTGTTGGAATTGTTATCTCCGGAGCTTGGTGGTACATCTATTTAAAAACGATTTAATCGTAATTTTCTAAACTTTTGTTTAATCCTTTCGCCCGCCCCCGCTGCCAATCCAACGCTTCCCCCACTTAAATCTTGCTTCATTAAAATATTATATCAATTAAAGCGTTTTTGTTTTGATTTGAATGATTAATTTTGACCTAGTTTGGCGCATTTGATTAAATATACGTTGCTCTTTTTTGTCCTCATGATAGGATTTTTCAGCTATGCGCAAGAAGTTGGAATCTCTGGAAAAGTACTTAACGAAGAAGGTGAACCCATTGAAAGTGTGACTGTTCAGATTGACGGCACCAACAAAATCTACATTACCAACGAAGATGGATTTTTTCAGTTTCAAGTCGCACCAAATACGACCTACTTGATTCGTTTTGCTCAAGGTAGAATCAATACAAAGAAAAAATTTATTGTCGGAGAAACAAGTTTGAGAGGTTTGGTTATTACGTTGGGTGATCGCACTTTGGACATTGTGGATGTGGTAAGTGTGAGAACCGGCGATTTTACAGAAAGTTTTCCGCAGTTAGAATTAAACCGAATTGCCTCCCCTTCACAAAATTTTGAAGATATTATTAAGGTGGTTGGTCTTGGGGTAAATTCGAGTAATGAGTTGACTTCCAATTACAATGTTCGTGGGGGAAATTATGATGAAAACTTGATTTATGTAAACGGCATCGAGATTTACCGTCCTTTTTTAGCGCGCTCTGGCCAACAAGAAGGGTTGAGTTTTATCAATCCTGCCTTTGTCAATAATATCTTTTTTTCATCTGGTGGATTTGATTCTTATTACGGAGATAAATTGAGCTCTATTTTAGATATCCGTTACAGACAGCCCACAGAATTCGGTGGCTCAGGTGAAGTTAGTTTAATGGGGGCGCAAGCACATATTGAAGGTTGTTTTGATGGGAATCGAGGATCGTATATCACTGGGGCACGTTACCGAGTTAATTCGTATCTATTAAATAGTTTGCCAACAAAAGGTGATTACAACCCTACCTTCTTTGATTATCAATTTCTTACCAACTATTATTTAAAGTTTGATACCCGTGCAAATTATGTAAAAATCTTTGCACTTGGCCATTTTTCAACCAATAATTACTTGTTTCAACCAAGTTCACGAACTACCTCTTGGGGTACAGTCAACGAAGCGTATCAATTACGTGTGTTTTTTGAAGGACAAGAAGAAACCAAATTTCAAACATTTACCGCTGCCACGGGACTCGAGTCGATGTATAAAGACAAACTAAAAATGACCTTTATCGCCTCTGTTTTTCGATCCGTAGAAAGTGAACATTTTGATATTTTAGGCGAATATCTTATTAACGAACTTGACACAGA
>JADZFJ010000150.1 GCA_020849935.1 Crocinitomix sp.
ATTTAATGTATTGCATCCAATGGGATATGATTCATTTGGATTGCCTGCCGAGCAATACGCCATTCAAACTGGGCAACATCCTGCTATTACGACCGAAGAAAATTTAAAAAGATACCGCTATCAATTGGATCAATTAGGTTTTTCTTTTGATTGGGATCGTGAGGTTAGAACTTCTGATCCTAATTATTATAAATGGACCCAATGGATTTTTAAGCAGATTTATAATGCGTGGTATAATGTTACGGCCAACAAAGCACAGTCTATTGATGATTTGATGGTCATTTTTGAGAACGAAGGAAATGAAACCGTAAAAGCACATACGTCTTGCACCACTATTTTTTCGGCGAGTGATTGGAAAGGATTTTCAGAAGCGGAAAAACAAAAAATATTAATGCAGTATCGGTTAACTTATTTAGCCGATTCATGGGTGAATTGGTGTCCTGCTTTAGGCACTGTTTTGGCCAATGATGAAATTAAAGATGGAGTTTCAGAACGAGGCGGACATCCGGTCGAACAAAAATTAATGCGCCAATGGAGTATGCGAATTACTGCATACGCCGAACGTTTAATTCAGGATTTGGATGAGGTAGATTGGTCTGAATCCATTAAAGATCAACAAAAAAATTGGATTGGAAAATCGATTGGTGCTTCGGTGGTTTTTCAAACGGAAAATGGGGATGCGATTGAAGTGTTTACCACCCGACCTGACACTATTTTTGGGGTTTCGTTTATGGTCTTAGCGCCGGAACATCCCTTGGTGAATAAAATTACGACTGAAAAGTACCAAGAAAATGTTGCCCAATATCAAAAACAAACAGGTTTACGTACCGAGCGCGATCGTCAAGCGGACATTAAAACCATTAGTGGAGCTTTTACAGGTGCGTATGCAATTCACCCGTTTACAGGAAAAAAATTAGAAATTTGGATTGCAGATTACGTGTTAGCAAGCTACGGAACGGGTGCAGTGATGGCGGTTCCATGTGGCGATCAACGTGATCATGATTTTGCAGGTCATTTTGGAATTGAAATCATCAATATTTTTAAAGGAATTGAGATTTCTGAGAAGGCCTACGCCGAGAAAGATGCCGTTATTGCCAATTCTGATTTTTTAAGCGATTTACCGGTTAAAGAAGCCATTCGTGCGGCGATTGTTGCCATTGAAGAAAAAGGAATTGGAAAAGGACAAACAAATTATCGTCTCCGCGATGCTGTTTTTTCACGTCAACGGTATTGGGGCGAACCTTTCCCGGTTTATTATAAAAATGAAATTCCTTATTTGGTTTCGGATGAGGCCTTGCCTGTTACTTTGCCAGAAATAGATAAATATTTGCCAACAAGCGATGGCGAGCCACCTTTGGCACGCGCTAAACGAGAAGATTGGAATGCCTTTGATGGCGACAGAATGGAATACAATACCATGCCAGGTTGGGCAGGTTCTTCTTGGTATTTTTTAAGATACATGGATCCTCACAACGAAAAAGCTTTTGTATCTAAAGAAAAAGCCGATTATTGGAACCAAGTGGATTTGTATATCGGCGGCTCTGAGCACGCTACCGGTCACCTCCTCTACTCTCGCTTTTGGACAAAATTTTTGTTTGATATGGGGTTCATCAGCTTTACCGAACCTTTTAAGAAAATGATTAACCAAGGGATGATTTTGGGGCGAAGTAGTTTTGTGTATCGATATATTTTAGATCCTATATTTCAATCTAATGAACTTTCAGAAAACGATAATGAATTAATCATAAAATTCATAAAAGAAAACCAAGTTTATCTGTCTAAAGATCTACATGAAACATCTAAAAAAAACAGTTTAGATTCTATCAGAAAATTTATCGAAGAGAAGAAAAGTCTATTTAATAAGACAAATGGTCATATTGCATTTTCTGATTCAAATCTAAAGTATGTCAATGCCTTATATGCAGACATACATCTTATAGATAATGATAAATTGGACATTGAAGGATTTAGAAATTGGTTGCCCGATTACAAAAATGCTGAATTTATTTTGTCTGATGACGGCACATACACATGTGGGAATGAAGTCGAAAAAATGTCCAAATCGAAATACAACGTTCAAACTCCCGATGAATTAGTAGAAAAATTTGGAGCGGATACTTTGCGTTGTTACGAGATGTTTTTAGGACCTTTAGAACAAGCCAAACCTTGGGATACCAAAGGAATTAATGGGGTGCATAATTTCTTACGGAAATTTTGGCGCTTGTTTCACGATGCCAACAATAATTTTGTGGTGAGTGATGGTTTGGCGGACAAAGCTTCCTTAAAAACACTCCACAAAACCATCAAAAAAATTCAAGACGATTTAGAGCGTTATTCATTTAATACCGCCGTTTCGAATTTTATGATTGCTACCAACGAACTCACGGAACAAAAGTGTAATAATCGGGAAGTTTTAAGTCAATTGCTTATTTTATTATCGCCTTATGCACCGCATATTACAGAAGAATTGTGGGCCTTGTTAGGAAATGAAAAAAGCATCACACAAACTGTTTTCCCGAATTTTGATCCAGCGTATTTAGTGGAAGCTGAGTTTGCCTATCCAGTATCCTTTAATGGAAAAATGCGGTTTACCTTGCCTTTACCAACAGACATGGACAAAGAAGCCGTCGAAAAAGCGGTCCTTGAAAACGAACAAACACTGAAATATTTAGATGGAAATTCTCCTAAAAAAGTAATTGTCGTTCAAGGTAAGATTGTGAACATCGTACTCTAATAAAGGCTTCAAATTCAAAGAAAATTTAAAGCCAACCAAAATTTTTGATGGCTAAATTATCGAACAAAAAAAAGGCAAGTGATCTATTGACCGCTTGCCTTCATTTTTTTAATGGTTTACTTAATTTTTTATCATTCTACCTGAATACGGTTTTCCATCAATCAACATGGAGTAATTATAAATTCCTTTCGAAACCTCAACACCTAAATCGTTGGTGCCGTTCCAAATAATTTGTTGCTGACCTGGGGTTTGTTCACCCTTAAATAATTTGTTTACCACACGACCATTCATATCGTAAATAAATAAACTTACATACGCATTTTCAGTCAAGTTATATTCAATAGCGATGGTATTGTCAAACGGATTTGGATATACATTGACTTCACTTGGAGGCAAATTCGCTTGTTCCGTATTTAAATAAATCGTATTGATACTATCCACGTTAATAAACTCATCGCCAGCTTGGTACGCCATGATGTGAAAATAAATCAAAAACATTTCATCCGTCGTATTAAGTCCTGGATAAACATCTATTGGAGGATCCGAAGGATTATGCGGGTTGGCGATCGTATTGTCATATACCCCATTTCCATACAATTGACTTCCAATTGGCATGTGTTGCATGTATTTAAACCAATAAAAATCTTGCCAATCAAAATCCCATTTCGGAATTCGAATGTAAGGAATCGTATCCGCATCAGGATTAATAGCATAGGCTTCGATTGATTTTCCTAGCAAGTGCATGTGTGGAAACACACTCATCACTGTTAAATCATACGGCACCGATTCGATTGTTGCATTTACTGGTGTTAATTCGTTTGCTGTCAATTCAAAGTCCCAATTTTGCAAATAAGGTCCAGCTAAAATCTCTCTAAAACCAATAACAGGCTCATCGTAGAAATAAATATTGATTTTAGTTTGGTCAAATTCGCCGTAACTTCCGTGCGGATAATGTAAGGCAAAAACAAGGTTCGAACCCGCTTTTAATTTCATCCCTGACGAAAACTCATCCGTTTGTAAAAAAATAGTTGGACTACATCCTGGCGTGTATCCTCCAATTAATGGTTCGGCTGTTGGTCCTCCGCAATTTCCACCAATGGTATCGGTAGCGTACGAGCCATCTTCATCAATATAAACCAAACAATGGTGTACAATTGAACGATTAGAAGGAATAATTTCAACCGCCTTAATAATACGATCTTCGGCTAAACCAGTTGGAATTGCAAAACACACATAATCATCATGTAAGGCCGTTGCTTTACTCATGTAATTCGGCATTTGAAGCACCAAATCAGGCGTTCCGGGCAATACCTTATCACCCGAATAAACAGGCGGCGGTGGAGCCAATTCAGGATCACCTTCTAATCCACCTTCGTTGGCCCAATCAATGATTGTGTTGCGCTCATATTCCGTCATAATTCGCTCACCAAAATAATGTTGAAACGAAGAATCAGCAGTCCAAGGAGGCATGATATTAAAAGAGACATACTCTTCAATTAAAGAGCGATAATCATACGCCGTGCTGTATTCCATCAAAGAAAAAGGAGCAACTCCTTCGGGATGGTGACAAACGGTACAATTATTATAAAAAACTTCCGCTGCGTCTTCGCTCCAAGTTGGTTGGGCAAAACCAGCAAAAAAGGTCATAATTGACCCCGTAAGAAGTGCTAATTTTTTCATAGATAGTATAGTATTGAGTCAAATATACAATACTAATTCGAAAAAACCAACCTTTTAAAGTTTTGAAATAATTTCACTTGCCAGGTGTCGAGCTTCTAAATCAGTCGTGTATAACGAAGTTAAAGACGGATTTGCACTAAAATTGGCCATCGCAAGCACTTTTTCATTGATTTCAGCAATGTCCAAAAATTTAATTTTATCGTTCAAAAAAGCCTCTACCGTCACTTCGTTCGCCGCATTTAATACACAGGGTAAATTCCCTCCTTTTTCCATGGCATCGTAGGCCAATTGAAGATTTCTAAAGGTGTCTAAATCTGGCTTTTCGAAGGTTAAATTTGGATAATTTAAAAAATCAAACCGTTCAAAATCAGTTTCAAATCGTTGTGGATAGGTTAAGGCGTATTGAATTGGCAATTTCATGTCTGGCAAACCCATTTGCGCTTTCATCGAGCCATCTTTAAATTGCACCAACGAATGGATAATGGATTGAGGGTGAACAATGACATCAATTTGCTGATTGGTTAAGCCAAACAACCACTTGGCTTCAATTACTTCCAGCCCTTTATTCATCATTGATGCCGAATCGATCGTAATTTTTGCACCCATTTCCCAATTCGGGTGTTTTAATGCTTGTGCTTTCGTTATTGAAGCTAAATCTTCTCTTTTTTTACCCCTAAACGGTCCACCCGAAGCAGTAAGGTAAATTTTTTCGATCGGGTTCATCGCTTCACCTGTCAAACATTGAAAAATCGCCGAATGTTCCGAATCAACAGGGTAGATATTCACCCCTTTTTCTTTTGCCAATTTCGTCACAATTTCGCCCGCCACCACCAAGGTTTCTTTGTTGGCTAAGGCGATATTTTTACCCGCTTCAATGGCGGCAATGGTTGGTTTTAAACCTGAAAAACCTACCAAGGCGGTTAAAACAATGTCAATTTCGGCCATTTGTGCCACCGAAATTAAGGCCTCTTCGCCGGTATAAACTTTTACGTCCGAATTTTTAAGTGCTTCGTTTACTTTCGGATAACCAGCTTTGTCCACAATCACCACCACATTCGGATTAAACTTTAAGGCCTGTTCAATCAACAAATCCGCATTTTTGTGCGCTGTTAAAACAGAAATTTCAAAAAGATGAGGGTTTGCAGCCACCACCTCCAAGGTCTGTTTTCCAATCGATCCTGTAGATCCGAATAAAGCAATGCGTTTTTTAACTGTTGACATAGACAACAAAAATAGACATTGAAGATGTAATATCCAAGAATGACACCTTATAACAACAGAACTCAGCGCCCGTATCTACTTAGGCTTTTGTCCACGTTTTTGTATCGTACAGCCAACCCATGTAGCCACGCACCATCAAATTACCATTGTCCAACCAAAGTTTACACGAATAAGCTTCGCCCACTTTTGGGTCGTAAATAGTGCCACCAACCCATTTATTATCTTTATAGACAAAATTGTTTAAAAACACCATTTGCATAATTGTCCGTGTTTTAAGGTCGTTATCCGGATTTTTTTCATCCAATTTTGGATTCCCCGCTTCGTCATTCGGTTCGGCCAGCCAAATCACACGACCAAAATATTTAGCTTCGAGGGCGTAAATTTCAACTTTTACATCTTGTATTTGCGTGAGCCAAACGCCCACAATCGCATTTGGATTTGCAAAAGAAAGACTCGAACAACCAATCATCAAAAAAAGGAGAACACGCATATTTTTCATATCCGTAAAGGTAGTCTATAAAATATTCATTTTAAACTATTTAAAGGATTTATGTAACAGAAATAGTTAATTGTGTAAACCAAGGTCTCACACATCGTAAACTCGTTGTTAAGCTTTTGCCCTAGTCCAAGTTTTAGTGTCAAACAACCACCCCAGATAACCCCTCACCATCAAATTCCCATTTTCGAGCCAAAGCTTACACGAATAGGTTTCCCCCTCTTTCGGATCGTAAATCGTTCCACCAGTCCACTCACCATCCGAGTAAACAAAACCACTCAAAATGTCAATTTGCAAAATCGGCCTCGTTTTTAATTTGGCATTCGGATTTTTCTCATCCACTTTTGGTCGTCCTTCCTCATCTTTAGGTTCAGCCATCCAAATCACCCGCCCATGAAATTTATCCACTTTCTTATAAATTTCAACTTTTGCATCCTTAATTTGTGTCATCCAAACCCCCAAAATCCCATCCGGATTAGCGGAACCCACCAACGAACAAACCATCATCAACACAATCAAACCCATTTTTTTCATAAAACTAAAGATAGAATTATTATTTTAAATCTGCACATAATTCACAGGTGGTTTATTTTCAGAACCTTTTCCTGCTATTCGCTTTAGTCCCGACATCCCGTCCCCAACGAGTTGGGGATCGGGATCGTCGGGAGCTATCGCTTCTATCAGGGGTAGGAGTTGAGTATTGAGTTTGAGTTTAGAGTGTGAGGACAAATTGTGGAGTCTTGAGGGCTAAGGTCTAATCCTTTTGTGTGGTTTTATGAATTAAATGATTAGATAACAACAAAGTAAATTCAAATAGTTTTAGCATTTTAGGCTATTCACAATTCTTCTCCCACACGAAAGGATTGACTTCGTCGAATTTCATTTTGCGCAGTAGCAGGGTTTATCATTATTCAAAAACCCCCGTTTTTTTTAGTTCAATATAAAAATTTTCATAAACTCCATCTGCACAAGGACAAGTGATTAATTCTAACCTCAATTTATTTCGTGTGAGCTTGTTAATTAAAAAAGTGCTATTATCAAAATCGAATTTTTTTGGATAAATCGTGTCCTTTATGTTTTTATGTTCAATAACGATTTGAAAATCGAAATCATCGAAGATGGTTTCCTCCATCCAATAAGTGCCTA
>JADZFJ010000151.1 GCA_020849935.1 Crocinitomix sp.
CAGTTCCTTTATTTTATTTTCCAACGTAGATTTCTTATTGGTTAATTCTGTCAAGGTTAAATTTAGTTCTGTGAGGCTTTCTTTTGATTGATTTAAACGAAATATGTCTTTATTCGTATCTTCGAGCAAATCTTCCAATTTATCATTGTTAAAGTCAATACTGGTGTTATTATTCATTAAGGTTTTCATTTGCTTTTCTTTCAAATCAATATTTTTCTGGAGATTCCTGATGTTTTGACGACTTTTTTGCGTCCTTTTGGTTTTTTTGCCTTCTATTGATCCTTTAGCACTCTCCAGATTCCAAGTAAGATTTTTTAATTCTTGTTGTTGTTTTAAATAATCTGAAATTGACTCTTTTTGTTTTTTGAGCGAAGGTTCATTTAGGATAGAAATTTCACTTTCGATATTTTTTAAATCTTCTATACTATTTGAAATGTTAGGATTTAAACTATTAATATCTTTTTCTATCATTTGTATGTCGTTGTAATTTCCATTCATTGATAGATTGTTCTTATTCATTTGAATATCATTTCTTTCGACTTCTTTTTTACTATTTGTAAGTTCTTCTGCTAAATTAGTTTTTTCAATTAATAGCCTTTTCTGCTCTACATTGTGAATTTGAGTGCGCAATACACACAAACGATTTAAGTTTGGGTTTTCTGCAGTAATTTTTTTAATATCTTCGGTTAAAATCTTCTCTAATTCGGTCAATTTTTCAATTTTATTAGAGTAATCAATTTTGATTTGTTTACTAATTGAGTGTAATATGAGTTCGTAAAAACGGATTTTCGTTTTGTCTTCCTTGATTAATTTGAATATTTCATCCGGATTTTCACAGTGTTTTATGAAACTTCTTATTATAAATTCATCATATTTTATCGCGTCATCGTTTAAAAAATTCTTTATGACCGTTTCGTCTCCTTTAAAAAACATATGAAGAAAAGCTACATCTTCCAAATTTAAGTTCGAGTTTAATTTTAATTCCTCATGGAGCTTGACGAAGGTAGATATGTCTAATTTTTCTTTCTTTATGTATTTGGTCAACTCCACCAATTTTTCATTGCCGTAAGTTGTGTAAGTATTTAGTAGAAAATTTTTCTGTTGTAACTCTGTTTTTTTCAAAATTTTAGAATCGAGTTTAAGCTCTTTATCGACTTGAAACCTCTTGAATTCATCATGGTTTCTTAACCAATTTTTACCCTTATTCTTATCTTCGAATTCAATAATTGCTTGGTTGATCTTTTCTTGTTTTTTCTGTTCGTTTAGTTTTTTTATTTCAGATTCTTCAATGTTCGTTTGTTGATTATCGACGTTCGAATGTTGATTTTGGTTCTCCGCTTCTTTTTTGCTGGACGCGGATTTTTCTTTTTTTAGAATTGTTATATTAATATCAGAATTGTTTTGATTGGAAGAAAAAAGTTGATCATAGTTCTTTTGATGACTATTTAATTCTTTGATGTCATTGTATTTGGAAAAACCAGATACCCCAACTATTGCTCCTTGAGCTATAAAGAACATAGCTATTTTCAAAAATTCAGCATTACTAACGTCTGAACCTTGGCTTTTTTTTCTTTCCAAGTATTGACTCACAGCTTCGATTGCTTCAACTGCAACCATTACACCAGCTAGACCATCGGTAAGAAATAATTCGGAAGTTTTACCAAATAATTTACATTTTTTCCCGTTTTCCAGAACTAAATCAAGCGTTGTTAAGCCCTTCACCGATCTTACTGCACCGATGGAATCGAAAATCGCGGCGAATGTGTCAACACCAAGAGTAAAAACATCTTTCAATCCATAACTACCTTCTTCAAGTTTATTATAAAAGGTAAATGCAGAATTCGCAAACGAGACAAAGCTGGTTAATCCGACAACGATTGGCCCAAATGGAGTAAATGCAGATACTATATTTGCTCCAAGTAGAATGTAGTTACCAATATCACCAAGAAAATCATTGTCATCTTCACCTTTCAACTCAACGCTTCCACTTATAAAATTTGATTTTTCTTTCGCTCCTTCTGGAATTAATTGATAAAATAATAAACCAGGTGGGCAAAAATCACTATCACTAAGAGTTGTCATTACATTTTCATGAATCTTCGCCAAATCGTTACCACCATCAATACTTATACTTTCATGATGTACTCTGTTTTCAAAATTCATCGCCATCACATGCCAAGTAAATTCAATAGAGTTATTTATTTTACTGCTTAATTCTTTATAAACAATTATATCAAGAGGGTATCCTGCGATTTCCATATTGTCATTTTGCCTTTTCGGGTAAAAAATAGCTCGGGAACTATAGAAAGACGAATATTCACCAGCACCGAATAATACATTTTCGATGTTACCAGAATTTGATCTAATGTCATCAAGTGAAGTTGATTTTATTTCACTCAAATTTGCGTTTGAAATTAAACTATTTAATGTTTCAAGTTTACTTACGTTTGTTAGATTAAGCTTGTGTGTTTTATACCAATTTTTTAATTTTCTTGCTAAATCCATTTCCAATTGATAAAGTTTGACTGGATCGAAAATGTCGTTTTCAAATTTTGGTACTTCAATTATATTTGTGTAAACTTCGCTTTCAAGCATCGTGCGTTTGAAATTTGTAGAGCCACTATAATTTGATCCAGAGCCGGAGCTGCTTTCTGGCCCACTATCTGCAAGACCTTTTGCATGAATTGCACGCCAATATTCTTTTTGTCGTGCTGCTAATTCAACCACAAGTTCTTCGGTAACTATTTCCCCACCGATTATTAATTGTTTTACATTATCCCATGCAATAAAAAATGCGATTGCTGCCAAATCGTGGCCATCAAGACCATTTGTGGCAAGAAGCTCTCGATTGGACAACTTTTTTATATTTTGAAAAATAATAGGATCATGCTTTAAATTCCAATTTTCTTTTATGGAATTAAAAAGAATGTTTTTGTCAAATAACCTTTCGGCATCAATAGTTGCCGCATTTTTAAAATGGTCAGGCATTCGAAGATTTGTGCTTGATGTTTCCAATTTA
>JADZFJ010000152.1 GCA_020849935.1 Crocinitomix sp.
ATGTGAAGGAAATTACATTCAACCAACGTTTATCATCGATTATCCGAAAGAAATGTCGCCTTTGTGTAAAGAACACCGCGACGATCCAAGTTTAACTGAACGGTTCGAATTAATGATTTGTGGTAAAGAAGTTGCCAATGCTTATTCTGAGCTCAACGACCCTATTGATCAGCGCGAACGTTTTGAAAACCAATTAAAATTAGCTGAAAAAGGAGATGATGAAGCCGGTCAGTTCATTGATTTTGACTTTTTACGCGCTTTAGAATATGGCATGCCGCCAACGTCTGGCTTAGGAATTGGAATTGATCGTTTGGTGATGTATTTAACCAATAATCAATCCATTCAAGAAGTGTTGTTTTTCCCTCAAATGCGTCCAGAAATTGTGAAAACTGGTCCTGTTTTAGAATTGAATGAGGACGAAAAATTGATTCAATCCCTATTGGAAAAAGAATCGCCGATTGCCTTGGAAAAATTAAAAACGGCGGCAGGTTTGAGCAATAAAAAATGGGATTTATCCATAAAATCACTTACCAAAAATAATTTGGCGAAAGTCAGTAAAATCGAAGAACAACTTATTGTAGAATTAATTTCGGAGTCATGAAAAAATTGATGATTTTTCTCCTCATCCTTGGGTTGATTGTAGGAGGCGTTTATATTTACATGAAACAAACAGGCCATTCGTTGGCCTCTATTATGGGTTCGCCGGAAACCGTTGGTTTAAATGTCACTTGTCCGCTAAATAAAAAACTCCTAGGGACGGAAGCCGATGTAAAAGTCACCAACTTAACGAATAAAGAACATAAAAATATTACCGTAACAGTGACCTCTTATGACAGCGATGGCGACGTAATTGAACAAGAAGAGGTGAGTTTTTTACGTTCCTTAGGTCCTAAAAAAGACATGACCAAATCGGTGCGTTTGTCTAAGAAAACGGATAAGTGCGAATGTGTGGTTTCTAATTCGGAGAAATCAGATAAATAAATCTTTGATTACAAAATCTCGTCAATTGCATTGAAATTGTTGCTGCTGGTTGCTGCTTCATATTCTTGCTTATCGTTTGAAATCAAAATGATTAAAATGGTTAGATCAAAAACAAATCCTATTGTTCCATAAATTGCCAACATTTTAACAAACATTCCTCCCGCACCTGACCACATATAAATCAAGGTCAACGCATTGTAAACCAACATAATCAGTAGGACGTTTTTTGCAAAATTGTAATTGGCCATTTTTCGTGTAAGCAATTTTGCGCCAGCCACAATGTAAAGCGCCATCATAGCGAGTCCTGAAAATCCTAAGATCATTAACATTGTAGCACTGTTCGAATTCCCAAACATAACATCCAAGCCAGTTTGCGCGGCCATAGGATTGCCATTCGCTGGATGGACAGGAAAATCTCTCATCATGTCCATCATCATAGGAACCATTAATTTATATACCTGATTGATAACTCCTAATCCGCCTAAACAGATCATAATAATTCCTAGTACTTTCCCCCAAACTGGTGCTTTTTTCATGAATTTTTTTTGTTAAGATACATTTAAAATCTGAGTTCGATTTTAAATTTCATTCAGATCGCTTAGAAAAGCTTGAGTTTGAGAAAAAACAACGAAGTAATAGCGGGCTATTTCGAGTTTTTTTGACGAAAAAATCATGTTTTTCTATGCGAAAATACCGAGAATAGGGCTATTCCATCAAATTTTAACAAAAATCTGGATGGTAATTTAGAGTCGAACTCAGGTTTAAAATCTGAAAAACAATTTTAAGCTTTTTTAACATTGGTGTGCGAACTTAATTTTGCATCTTGTGTATTACTGGAAAAAATTAAAATAAAATGAAAAACAAATTGCAAATTTTAACCTTCATGCTCGTTTTTATGAGCAATTTCTCCTTTGGTCAATCCATCGTTCCAGAAAAAGTATATTCGATCGTGAAAACGAGAAAAGACCACCAATGGTATGTGGATCAACACACCGCTTGGGGGAAAATTTTAGAAAAGGATAAAAAAAATCCTGCTGCCTGGGAAAGTTATTATGCCGCTACTCGTATGGCAAAAATTACCTCCTCGACAGATGAAGAGCTTGAAAAATGGTTTGAAAAAACCAATGAGGTAATTGCCAAAATGGAAGTGCAGATTCCAAATACCTACGAATATTATCACCTTAAATGTTGGCACAGTAATTTTTGGGGTATGGAAGAAAAGGCTAAACAAGATGAGTTTATTTCTTGGGCTCAAAAGGCCTATAAACTCGATCCAAACCGAACCGAAATTTATCCTGATTTAATGAATGTCAGCATGTTTACCAATGACATCATCACCCGAAAAGAACTTGCTAAAAAATGGCTTGCTTCAGGCGATCTTTCTCCAACAGTGCTTTCCTTATGTTACAATTTATTAATCAGCGTCGAAGAAAATGGGGTGTTAATTACCTGCGGCGACAATGACACGTATCCATGTCTAGTTTTACAGGCGGCCTTAAATTTCCGTTCGGATGTCTCCGTGGCAAATGTTTATTGCGCAAAATTTTCGATGGATTACCGAAAACACTTTTTTGAAAAAACGGGTATTCCAAAAACTTCGGAGGTTTTTCAAGATGATATTGCTTTTGTGAATTATATCGTGAACAATGCTGGCGATAAACCTGTTTATTTTTCTTTCATCGATTTTTTGTCGAGCGATGAAAACTTAACGGCTTCCTTGTATAATGTTGGGTTGGCTTATAAATATTCGTCCGAAGATTTTAATAATACCTCTGCCCTCATCAATAATTTTGAAAATAAATTTGTGTTGGATCAACTTAAATACACGCTTTACAAAGAGTCTTTTCCAGAATCTATTAATAATTATAAAATGGCCTATGTCCCTGGGTTAGTTCAGCTTTATGGGCATTACAAAATTACTGAAGAAACTAAAAAACTAAACGAAGTAAAGGAGTTGATTGTGTCGATTGTTACGGGAACAGAATACGAACAAATAATTCTTGAACAATTGAATTAAGGACGGTGTGTCAACTGAATTTTAAAAAAATAATTTGAATAGTAAACCAAAGAAAAGGTAGGGAACTGGAGAAATTTGGTTCCTTACCTGATTTTTATGGAAGATTATA
>JADZFJ010000153.1 GCA_020849935.1 Crocinitomix sp.
AAAAAATGTCAACTGGATTTCCCACTTTACCGATTGGACAGTAGCTCACGTTCACGTTGGCGGATTAGGTTGGAACGGAATGTTCACGTTTGGTATGGCGTATTATTTAGTACCAAAAATGTGGCGTACCAATCTTTATTCAAGAGGATTAGCAAATGCTCACTTCTGGATTGCAACCCTCGGTATTATTTTATGGGTAATTCCAATGTACTATGCAGGATTTATGCAAGGGTTAATGTGGAAAGAGTTCACCGAATCTGGTGCTAACTTAGCAAACCCTGAATTCTTACAAACAGTAACTGAATTAAAACCTTACTTCATGTTACGTTCGTTAGGTGGAACACTCTTTATTGTTGGTGCTTTATTAATGGTGTACAACTTAATTAAAACTGCAAGACAAGGTAGTTTCTTATCAAACGAAGAAGCAGAAGCTCCGGCTTTGGTAAATTCAACTGCTGGTACAAAAGGAGAACACTGGCACAGTTGGATTGAAAGAAGACCAATGAAATTCTTATTATTCGCCTTACTTGCTATTTTAATTGGTGGTATTGTTGAAATGGTGCCTACGTTTATGGTCAGTTCAAATGTCCCTAAAATTTCAAGTGTCACACCTTATACCCCACTCGAATTAGAAGGCCGAGATATCTACATCCGCGAAGGTTGTTACAATTGCCACTCTCAATGGGTTCGTCCTTTTAGAGATGAAGTAAAACGATACGGCGAATATTCGAAAGCGGGAGAATTTGTGTACGATCACCCTTTCCAATGGGGATCTAAACGAACTGGTCCAGATTTACATCGATCTGGTGTCGGAAACGGGATGAACAAACCAGAATCGTGGCACTATAAACACATGATTAATCCTCGAATTTATCAAAAAGAGTCTATCATGCCTGCTTATCCTTGGTTAACAGACGCCTTAGATTTATCGCAAACTGCTAATAAAATTAGCGCGATGAGAACCTTGGGGGTACCTTATCCAGAAGGATATGAAAACCAAGCCGTTGCAGACTTGAAAAAACAAGCGCAGGAGATTTATGAATTAATCATCACACAAGATCCTGACATCAAAAATGCACGTGCTGACATGGAGTTAATTGCATTAATTGCCTACCTCGAACGTTTAGGGTCTGATATTCACAAAATGAATCAAGAAGAAGTAGCTCCGGCAACTGAACCGGTGGTCACAGATTCAATTCCTGCCGTTAGTGCTGATACTTCCACAGTCAACTTGGAAGACACCTTAAAAAATTCAAACTAATGTTAAGCTATATAAAAAACCACTTAACAAGCATCGACGGGATTGAAATATATCCCGTTGTATCGCTCGTCATTTTCTTCACATTTTTTGTAGGCCTTGGAATCTATATTTTGAGAGCTGATCGCGCAAAAATTGAGGAGATTAAACAAATTCCATTGGATGATAATGATTAAAATTTTGATTATGAAAAGTCGAGATAAAATAAAAAAAGCATCACTTTTGATGATGCTGTTAATTGCAAATCTAGGATTGATGGCGCAAGATTCTGCGGCTACCGTTGTCGCTACTGCTCCGGCTGCTGTGACTAGCGCACCAGTTGCGGTTGCAAGTGCACCTGAAATTTCTGTTCCAATTTATGAGCAAATGGGGATTAGTTCTACCATGCTGTTTATCATTATGAATGTCTTCACATTTGTTTTGTTGGCGGTGATGATGAGCATGGCAAGTTCAACTAAAAACATCCTAAAATTCAAAGACGAAGAACGTAAAAAATCAAGTATGCCCAAAATGATTTTGGCACTGGTTGGCCTATTTGCTTCATCTAGTTTGATGGCAGCAGAGCCTGCGGCTGAAGGCGGTAGTTTGATTGGTTTTCCAAATTCAGTTTTTTGGGCCTATATCATGGTCGATGTCGTCTTAATTATGTTTATCATTTATTTTGCTGGCATTGTTAAAGGTACCGTTGCGGATGAAATTGAACAACGTAGTTTATTCAGATGGCGTAAATTGAATCAAGCATTAACCAATGCAGTTCCAATCGAAAATGAGGCTTCTATTTTGATCGATCATGATTACGATGGAATCACGGAGTTAGATAACCAATTACCTCCTTGGTGGAAATATGGATTCTACGTAACCATTGTTTGGGGAATCGGCTATTTATTTTACTACCAAGTATTTGAAATCGGTAATTTACAAGAAGCTGAATATTTAGCCGAAATGGCCGCTGGCGATTTACAAGAAGCTGAATACAAAAAAGCCCATCCTGAATTAATAACTGCCGAAACTGCTGAACTGTTAACCGATGCAAGTTCAATTGCTGCAGGAAAAACGACGTTTGATACCTATTGTGTTTCATGTCACATGGAAGGTGGACGAGGTGGTGTTGGTCCAAATTTAACAGACAAACATTGGATTTATGACAATGACATCAAAGGGGTGTTCACAACCATCTCTGAAGGTGCTAAAAACGGGATGACTGCTTGGAAAGCCTTGTTACCTGCCGATCAAATTCAAGAGGTTGCCTCTTATGTTTTACAATTAGAATATGTTGCTCCGCCTGAAGGAAAAATCCCTCAAGGAACAGAAAAATAAATAGATAAAAAATGTCCACCGAAGAAGAAGAAGAAGGGTTTAGAGATAAAATCGCCACCGTTGATGCCGACGGGAAACGAATTTGGGTTTTTCCTAAAAAACAATACGGTAAATATTTTACCAAAAGGTCAATTTTAGCCTATTCGCTACTTGCCTTCCTTTTTGCTGGGCCATTTATTCGGATTGGCGGTGAACCGCTACTCTTGGTCAATATTTTGGAACGAAAATTCGTGATTTTTGGGCAGATTTTTTGGCCACAAGACATGTTTATTTTCGCCCTCGGAATGGTGGCTTTTGTGGTGTTGGTAATTGTTTTTACAGTTGTCTTTGGCCGCCTTTTTTGTGGGTGGGTCTGTCCTCAAACCATTTTTATGGAAATGGTGTTCAGACGCATCGAATATTGGATCGACGGGGATTGGAATGAACAAAAAAAGTTAGACCGAATGCCTTGGAATGGGCATAAAATTGGCAAACGTGCCTTAAAATGGGGAATTTTTTGGTTGATTTCTTTCTTGATTGCGAATACGTTTTTGGGATACATTATCTGAACGGAAGAATTGCAGAAAATCATTTTTGACGATCCTGCAAATCACCTAGGTGGACTAACCGCAATTATGGTATTCACCACCGTTTTCTTTGCCGTATTTGCCTGGTTTAGAGAACAAGTGTGTACAACGGTTTGTCCTTACGGGCGACTTCAAGGAGTCTTGTTGGATAAAAAATCGGTGGTGGTGGCTTACGATAAAGTACGTGGGGAACACCGCGGATCTTTCCGAAAAGATGAAGATCGCGCCGAAAAAGGAAAAGGTGATTGTATCGATTGTGGCTTGTGTCTGCACGTTTGCCCAACAGGAATTGACATCCGAAATGGTACGCAATTAGAATGTGTCAGCTGTACACTTTGTATGGATGCATGCGATTCGATGATGGACAAGGTTGGTCTTGAAAAAGGCTTGATTCGGTACGATTCTGAAGAGGGGATTTCTACCGGCACCAAATGGAAATTGAGTGCACGCGCAAAAGCTTATATTGTACTGATGTTTGCCATTGTAGGTTTGTTGGTGGCGCTGATCCTTAACCGTTCTGAAATTGAAATGAACGTTTTGGGCTTGAGAGGAACCACGTATACAAAGGTTAACGACTCCACCATTGTCAATATATTCAAAGCCACACTATTGAATAAAACAAATGAAGATCATGAACTGACCTTGTCTGTACTTAGCGACAATGCCTCGTTAGAGGTGGTGGGTGGTCCAATCCACATTGAAAAAGGAAAACGAGTTGAACGTCAACTATTGATTAAAATGCATACAAAATACATCCGAAGTTCAATAACGCCTGTCAACATTGGTTTATCTATGGATGGTGAATTGATTGAGGAAGAAGAAGTAAATTTTAGTGGACCAGGTTTTTAAAAAAATAAAATTATGAATTGGGGAAAAGGAATTACCATATTTATGTTGGCTTTCATTGGGTTTATAGGCACAATGGTGTATGTTGCCTTCACTAAAAATGCCGACTTGGTACGGGATGATTATTACGAAAATGAATTGGCGTTTGACCAATTAAAGACCGACAAATCAAACTATACCCACATGGGCACCGAAATCCATTTTGAAAAAAATGAAAATGGCGTCACCTTTTTGTTTCCACCAGCAATGACAGGAGCAACAGACGGCACTATCAGTTTTTATCGTCCAGATCAAAAAAAGCACGACCGTGAATTTGATTTAGCGATCAATGAAAACGGGATGCAACTATTGCCCTATTCTAACTTCAAAGAAGGGTATTACGACATCACCATTCAATGGAAAGATCAGGCGCAAATGGGGTATATTTTTGAATCTAATATCCAGTTTTAATGATTTTTTCCGCCTTTCTTATAGGATTGGTAAGCAGTTGGCATTGCATCGGAATGTGCGGCCCAATTGCCTTAATGGTTCCTGGATCAAAAGGTAAAAACAGAATCTTTTCAATCTTACTTTACCATGCAGGCAAAATAACTGCTTATGTGGTAATTGGAACATTAATCGGACTAGTTTCCGTATTTATCACAAGTTTCAAAGTGCAGGCAATAATTACTTTCAGTGTCGGTTTACTGATTTTAATTATTGCCTTTTTACCTTCCCTCCTCACCTATCTTGAGCGAAAAGGAAATACCTTTTTTTTACCGGTTATTCGCATAAAAAACCAATTAGCCAAAGCTTTAAATAAAAACCGTTTAGAATATACATTTTACATCGGCTTTTTAAACGGCTTTATTCCGTGTGGCATGGTTTACATGGCCGCCTTAGGCGCCATCGCCCAACCTACTCTATTGGAAGGAATGTTATTCATGGCCCTTTTCGGTATTGGTACCATGCCTTTTATGAGCCTGCTCATTTTCACTAAAGATTTTGTTCAAACCCACATTCGCCGCTTTTTGGTTCCAGCCCGCATCATCGCCTTTAGCGCCATCGGCTGTTTCATGATTTGGAAAGGTGTCAATAATTACAATACGGCACTTCATCCTCCAAGGCTTGGGGAAAATTACATGATTTGTAAATAAAATTTATTTGTTTACCTTGTACCTCGTTTTTTTAGAAGGATAATTTTACTGATTCCTTGAAATAAAAAATGTCAAAATTTCAGAATAAATATCGCATTCCATCTACCCGTTTACAAAATTGGGATTATCGTTGGGCGGGGATATATTTCATTACAATCTGCACCCAAAATAGAGAACAATATTTTGGTAAAATAGAGGATAGACAAATGAAATTGTCCGAAATCGGTGAAATTGTGGAATGTGAATGGTTAAAAACGGTTGAAATGCGACCTGATATGAATTTATGGATGGGCGAATATGTCGTGATGCCAAATCATTTTCATGCAATTGTTGCAATTGGGGAAAACAAATTTAATTCAATGGGTGATTGTGACGTCATTGATACCCGCGGTAGAGACGCGATGCATCGCGTCTCTACGAACAACCACGACGACAATAACAACCACGACCATATCGACCCCGACCACAATAACACCAATCAATTTGTACCACAATCAAAAAATTTTTGATGCGGGACAAATTAAAAATTTGTTTGCATGGCTTGTGGGTTAGCATCAAGTTCAGTATCTTCGACCAAAAGCGGTGCAACTAAATTTTAGCCTGCCTCTATTGATAACAAACGTGAGAACTAGATAAAATCGAAACCTTTGTGTTAGAATAATGGTAAATTTCAATAGTGAAACTCTTATAGGACAGTCAATCCGAAAATGTTTAAGACATTTTAATAGTTACGATTTAAGTCATATTCCCGACGAGTTAAAATACTTGGAAGCAGATGGTACAATCTTATTGTTTTTTTCAAACGAACATACTGTAAAATTCAGCGCAAACACAGAATTTTTTTCGATCAAAATAGAAAGTCAAATCAATTAAGATTTTACAAATTATACAGATATTTCACAAAATAATTTTTGGGAACAAAGAATTGGAAAAGCTATACAAAAAATTGAGTTTTTACATGATAAATTAGAACAACCCTATGGCTTAAAATTTTATCTAGAAAACAATCATAACTTCACAATTGAATATGTATCTGAAAGCGATTATGAATTCGATGCAATTGTCATTCGTAATGCATAATCTATACTTTAAAAAATCCAGTTCATAGTTTAAAAACGTCAGCTAAAACATAAGGACTAATCCGCAATGTTACGTAGATAAATTTCAGTTTTAGTCTCT
>JADZFJ010000154.1 GCA_020849935.1 Crocinitomix sp.
CAGGTCACTATCAGTACAAACAGGGCATTTAAGACAGAAGTTAGAAAAGCTAAGATCAATTAACACACAAAATGAAAATTAAATTTTTATCAATATTTCTTTTATTTTGTCTGAGTAGTCATGCTCAGATACCACTTATAGAATTATCTAAATCTGAATTTCATGATTCTACAAAACAGCATTTAAAAGATGGTTTATACGAGTTAATACGTATGAATGGTGTTGATACACTTATGAATACGAGTTCCTTTAGTCCACCAAGTTTAGTACAGGCCTTTCCCGAATTATTAAATTTAAAAGAAGCTTACATTTACCAGTTGCGCAAAAGATACCTTAGAAAAAATGTTCGAAAAATATCTTCGCTTAAAGCATTTAGTAATATAAAAGAGTTAAAATGGATTGAAGATTTAGTTGTTAAAGAAGGTATTGTTTGTATTTTTGATAAGCACTTTTTATTGGCAGTTGAAGCTTTCAATAACTCGTTGTTAAAGAAGAGAGCAAATATTGAGCAGGGTAAAATAATAGACTACATTAGATATTTTCATGATCCGCTTTTACCAAATGAGAAGGGAGCGATTTGTTATAGTTACGATCATCCTAAAAATGAAATGATTATATATTACGATCCGCTTGATAATCCTGCTGAAATGGTAGAAATTAAATTTAGGAATAAAAAACCGTCAAAATTAATTTATACTCTTGGGATTAAGTCAACTGCTTTTTTGTACAAAAAATGTCGTACTAAATCAAAATTAAATATTAGTCGTTTTGTAATTGATTTTGAAACAAGTCCCGAAAAAATATATTTCCAACAAATGAGCCGTGTTCCAAGTGCCAGTTTTGAAAAAAATTGAATTTTAACACCTCAAAACGCACACTCAAAACACACACTCAACACTCATCCTCACCCCTGATTGCAGTGGCAGCTTGGCGAGGCACAAAATTAGGGAAGCCCCGTGAAGCTTTTTGACCGTTAGGGAAAACAGGGTGAACGGTTGGCTGAACTATTTTTTGTGAGCCAACTAAAACGAAAAGCAGGATTAGGTGCATGAAAACAATTCTATAATACAACCAATTGGAAAAGACGGAATTGCTTAATATTTGGTTTTTGTCCGTTTTCCGCTGGTGCTCCACTCGTACCAAATGCCGATTTTATTTCCTTCGAGGTATTCGCCTTTGGATTTTTCGGTGCCATCGAGGTACCATTCTGTCCACGAGCCATTTTTTAAGCCGTTTACATACGCCCCCATGCTTTGCAGATTGCCGGATAAATAGTAAATTTTCCATTCACCGGTTTGAACGCCGAGGGTGTATCTACCAGAAACACTGACGCTTCCGTTTTCGAAATAGGTGGTGTATGCGCCGTCGTAAACGCCATTGGTATAGTTGATTTGGGCGCTCATTTGTCCATTTTCGTAATAAGCACGGTAGGCTCCTTGGTAGGATTCGCCTTGAAATTCGCCCACTTCTTTTGGTTGTCCGTTGGGCCAATATCGTTCGAATCTTCCCGCCTTTTCGTTGTTTTTGTAAGTGGTTAAGGATAATAGCGTTCCTGACTCGGACCAAATGCGCCAAGTACCTTCTAAATTTCCATTGACATAGTTAATTTCTTCGATTAATGCGCCAGATTCGGCCCACTGGGAGAATTTTCCGTTGCGTTTGCCATTGGTATAATTTTCGACTGATTTTTTTAAGCCAGTTTTGTACCAAACAGTGGTTTCTCCGTGAAATTCATCGTCGTGAAAATTAACGTGTTTGATGAGGCGGTTTTTGCGGTCGTAAAACTTCCATAATCCTTCTTTTTTTCCGCACAATTCTTCGCCAACTGCGTAGGATTTATTTTTGTACGTATCTTGAACTTGTTTGGGGACACATTGCGCAAAATTGGCAGTTCCAACTAGGGTGGCGATGCTCAATAAAAATCCAAATGCAAGTTTGTTCAACATAGTCGTAGCAAGTGGATCAAAGATTCAAAAAAAAATTGAAAAACTGGGGTGTTTCATGAAATTTTTGCCAATTAAAGTTTGATTTATTTTTGGATTGTTTGCCAGAGATGGGTTTTGGAAACTTTATTTTTATAAATAGGTAACAGATTTAAAAAAATGACGTTTACTAGAAGGAATAAAACAAGGACATGAAAGGAATTATACTCGCAGGCGGTTCGGGAACACGTTTGTATCCGTTGACAAAATCAGTATCGAAACAAATTTTACCGATTTACGATAAACCGATGATTTATTACCCTTTATCGGTATTAATGTTGTCTGATATTCGTGAGATTTTGATTATTTCGACCCCGCGGGATGTGTTGGTTTTTGAGGAACTTTTTGGAGATGGGAGCTCGATTGGTTTGTCGATTTCGTACTGTGTGCAGCCATCGCCAGACGGGTTGGCGCAAGCTTTTATTTTGGGGGAGGAATTTATTGGGGATGATTCGGTTTGTTTGGTGTTGGGAGATAATATTTTTTTCGGGTATGGTTTGCCAAAAATTTTGAGAAATGCCGCTGGTTTGACCAATGGAGCAGTGGTATTTGGTTATTATGTGACTGACCCAGAACGTTATGGGGTGGTGGAGTTTGATGAGAATAGAAATGTGGTTGGCATTGAAGAAAAACCGACGGATCCAAAATCAAATTACGCGGTAACTGGTTTATATTATTACGATAATTCGGTGGTGGAGAAGGCGAAAAAGTTAAAACCATCTGCGCGCGGGGAATTGGAAATTACGGATTTGAATCGTTGTTATTTGGAAGAAGGCACGCTTAAAACTGAATTATTGGGGCGTGGGATGGCTTGGTTGGATACCGGAACCCACGAATCGTTGATTCAAGCTTCTAATTTTATTGCTTCGATTGAACAACGCCAAGGACTGAAAGTGGCTTGTTTAGAAGAAATTGCTTACCGAAAAGGGTATATCACCGACCAGCAATTAGAAGCCTTGGCAAAACCTTTGGTTAAAAATCAATACGGGCAATATTTAATGAAGTTGTTGGACAAAAAGAACATGTCATTTTAGCCCAAAATTCTCAAAAGCGAATTTTGCCCTTCGGGTTGACGAAAATCAAAGATTTTGTCAAGGTGAACACCGCATTTTATTCAAAAGTGATATTTTTTTAAATTGAATCGTCGATTAAGAATCTAATGCGTGATTTGGGTTTAATTAATTTTCTTGGCCCAATTGTGGGAGGGTTTTTCAACGAATCGATAGAGTAAATAGGCCGATCCAAGGCTGATTAAAAATCCTGCCACAACCAGGAGCACTTTTTGAAAACCGCCTGAAACATGGTGGGATAAATAATTCACAAACGAAGCCCCAATGATTGCATGGAGAAGGTACAATGAATACGAAATCTTTCCTAAAAACAAGGTGAGTTTAGTTTTAAAGCTTGAAAAATAGTGGATGACTAAAATGGCCACAAATGCTATTCCTAAATCGATAGCCCCAAAAAGGTGATAAATAATTGGAATTAATAAAACCACCAAAGCCCCAAATTCAAGTGATCCAATTCGTTCTGTTCGCCTTAAAATATAGACGATTCCGACTAAAAAATAGGGCCCCCAATGTGGGAAAAAATAGATAGAAACGGGCAAAAATCCAATGCCAATAAAGATCATGTAGAAAGTGATTCGCAAAATTAATTGTTTTTGCAAAACTAAAGGAAAGAGCAAAGAAAGCAGTAAATAATATTGAAATTCGATGGCTAAAGTCCAAAAAACATCGTTAATCCAGCGGGTATTTTCAAAAAAAGGAATTAAATAACCAAGATGCAAAACCACTTCTTTTGCGCTTGGAATTAAATCGGCAGACACCGTGCCGGGAACGTAATTTCGTAAAACTAAAAGCGTAAAACCAATGGCAACCGCCACCAAATAAGGTGGTTCGATCCGGATAAACCGCTTAAGCATAAAATTTTTCCAATTCCGCAGCGAATAGTTGCTGTTGATGAGTGAAAGTGGAATGACAATTCCTGAAATAATAAAAAATAGCTCAACGCCTTTGTGCCCGAAATAAAAAATGGAGCGAACGGTTTCGTTTTCAACAAAATCAACCGTGGTATAAACAAAATGGTAAAAACAAACTGCGGTGGCCGCTAGTCCTCTCAAGCTATTGATTATGAGTATTTGATCTGTTTTTTGTGTCATTTGTGTCTAACGCCTTTGCGCGCAAAGTCATGGGTAAAGATAATGATTTGAATGATTTGGATTCCTCAAAAAAAATTGTGGGAGGATTTGGGCAATTTGATCGAGGATGGATTGCGCATTTTTTCCTATTTTTACCACTAGATTTAACGAAGGAAAAATCAAGTTTAAACGATTCGAATACCTATGGAAACCATTAAAAATATTTTTGTTGACAGTTTAAATGGATTTGCTCTTTCGCAAATTCCACTTTTTATTTTTCAATTACTTTGCGCAGGTTTATTGAGTTATGTCTTGCAATTGATCCTCAATAAAAAATTTAAAACCACCGTGGTTGAAAATGGAGTGGTGACAGGAATGGGTGTGGCCGTTTTAGCCGCCATTGTGAAATATTCTGTTCCGGGGTCGATTCTGGCCGCAGCAATTGTCCTTTTGTTTTTGCAAGACAAGGAAAAATCGAAATTAGCTATTCTAGGTCAAACCTTGATTTTGTTAATTGGTCTTGGATGTGGACTTGGTTCGGTGGTTTTAACAGGACTAGGAGTGGTGGTTTTAGTGGCAACCATTCTGTTTATCCCTCTTAAAAAATAGATGGCACAGCGTTTTCGGGATAGTTCATTATTCCTGTTTTTTGGGTTGAGCTTGGCTTTTTTATGGCTTGCTTTTCCCGCTATTCAGCGAACTATTTTAGGAAACGACACCTATAAAACCGTCGATTGGGATTTGACGAAACTCATTGAAACAAAATCGCAAGGTTCAGTTGATTTTAGACAAAATAACGATTCTTTATTACGGGTTTATCATCCTAGTTTATCGCTTTATTATTCGGTGGATGGGGGGGATCATTTTCTAAAAGATCAAGACAATCAATTGCAAATTTCGGAAATTAGAAATACAGGGTTAATGTATCAATCAACCTCCATCCGTTGGCGGCATCCAAAAGGTGATTTTCCTTCGGTAAAATCGGTCCGAATTAAATTGCGGGATGAGGTAAAAATGGAAGAATCGGAAGAAAAGGTGTTCACCTATTTTGAACCAACCAAAAGCGATTTACCTGTGGTTTCAATTAATATGTCGTCGGAGGATGTGGTAGGTTGGGAAAATGGGATCATGGTGCCCGGGGCGAGTGCCATGAACGATGCTGGTTTTTACAAAGCGTGGTGGTACCGTTCGGCTAATTTTGCTAATCGCGGAAATGATTGGGCCAAAAAAGTAATGATTCATTATTTTGACAAAGGGGAATTAAAAGCCGAATTTCCAAGTCAACTGCGTATTAGTGGAAATGCGACCCGTTATTTTCCGCAAAAATCGATGAAATTTTACCCCCTCGATTCTTTGGGACGAAAGGATAAATTAAATTTCCCATTTTGGGGCGAAGCTCGGAACAAAAAATCAGAAAGTTTTTTACTTCGAAATGGAGGCAATGACAATTCAAAAACCCTTTTTGCCGATTTATTGATGCATCGCTTGGCTAAAAATGCCAATCTTTTGGTGTTAGAAGGATTTCCTGTCTCTGTTTATATCAATGGAAATTATTGGGGAATTTATAATTTGCGCGAGCGGATGGATGCTTATTTTATTGCCAAACGAGAAGGAAAAAAAGAAAGTGATGTCACCATACTTTATTGTGAGGTGTATGGGCATGAATCTTTGCTAAAGGAGGGTGATTTAAATCAAAAATTGGCGTTTGACTCCTTGATTGCGGATTTGCCTAAAAAGGGAGAATTGGACAAAGAAGTTTACGATCGAATTAAGGATCAGATCAGCATCAAATCCTTTATTGACTATATCATTTTTGAAACTTTTTACGCCAATGGCGATTGGTTGCACAATAACACCACTTGGTACAAAGCAAAAAATGGACAGTGGAAATGGATTTTGAACGATTTGGATTGTGGGTTAGCCTATCACGGTGAAAACCAAGTTTCGATGAACATGTTTCAGCTTTTGGCCAAAAGTGATGCGATTACGGCGCGTTTGTTTAATGCTTTGTTGACAAAGAAAAAGTTCAAAAAAAAATTTAAGAATCGGGTGCATGAAATTTTGGCCACCGACCTTTCAGAAATTAAAATCAAGGAAACATTTGCAAGTTTAAAAAAACAATACGAAGCGGATATTAACCTACAAATTAACCGTTGGCGAAGCATCGATTCGGTAGAAGAATGGGAAAAAAATTGCTCCAATAACCTGACTTTTTTGTTGGAGAGACGTACATCCTATTTAAAACACGTGGAGGAACTTTAATGGTCATTGCTTACAAAGAACATTCGCAGTTTATTTTGATTATGACCTTGCTCTATATTCTTGGAGTTTGGGGAGGTCCCATCATTTATCCTGTTTTTCCTTTGTTTTTGTTTTTATTTGGACTAAAGGGAAGATATTTCGAATTGTTGATTTTGGCACTTTGGA
>JADZFJ010000155.1 GCA_020849935.1 Crocinitomix sp.
CTAATTGAATGAATGCATATCCCAAATTATCAAGCGCATAGGCATAGTTTGGAAGAATCTGAATTGAATTTTCGAAAAAAGCTACCCCTTCCTTATAATTCTTCAAACGCACATTAAAATAACCCAAGTTATTGTAGACTTCTGCTTTTAATCTTTCGTCCTTTGTGAGTGTTAGAATTGACTGTAGATTGGAGATTGCTTTTTCAAATTCATTTTGGATGTATAAATCATAAGCCTTTACAAAAAGGTCTTTGGCTTTTAACTCTTTTTTATTATAAAGTGTACTTGGATTAATTGTTAAATAGTTGATCGCTAGTGCGAATTGTTTTTTCAAATCCTTCGTCAAATTATCTTTCCATAGCGGAGAATCCTGCTCGATTAATTTTGAAAAATTGGCCAATGCAAAAGCCATGACCTCCATAGGCATTTGAGAACTATAATTCCATTTGGTTTCCCAAACACCATCTGTTTCTCGAACTGTCTCATTTAAATTTTGATAAAGTATAACGCCAAAACCAAAATAAACCCCTGCGAGGTATATAAACAAATCGGTTTCTTTACCTGTATCGTAGTGTAGTTTATTATCGGTTAATTTTATTTTGATAAATTCATGAATCAAACTATAAATAAGTCTTTTTGGGTGATTTATAAGACTATTTGGCACGTAGATTTTGTAGCCCTTCTCCAATATTTCCAAAGTTGATTCAAACGGTATTCCATCAATCACATAAGGCACGCCGTTAGTATCTCGCAGATCCTTGATCAATTCAACAGAAATCTTTTTTTCTTGAATTTGAAAGAGATGAGACAAATCCTTGATTATATTTTCGATCAAAACGACATCCTTACTGAAAGTGGCTAGAAAATATTTTTTTGTGATGAGAAATTGATCGCTTTCTCGATATGGATAACCAAAAACATCGATTAACCATGCAAAATTTTCCTCTACCCAAATCCGATCTTGATCTGTGAGTTGAAATGTGGTGTTTTCTTTATTTTTAAAGAAATTGAATAATTTCATGGTGAAAATTTAATTTTTTGTGTCTTGTTTAGATTTGCTATATATTCATTACTAAAGTTATTTTCCGAAGAGATGGTGGATCTACGAATCTAAACAAAAACTGACAAAAATTGGCCACAGTTGTTACTTCATTTTGAGGTTAACACCAAAAAACCATTATTTTGAAGTCTTGGCAAATTTGGTCACCGTTTCTTCAGAACTTTCGTAGTCCGCAAAACAGCCTTCATGGATCTTTGTGAATGGGTTTTGTTGAAAGCATTTTTTCATCCAAGCTTCTATTTGCTCTTGATCGGTGAATTTTTCTTTATTTCGTAAGTAATATTCGATTGCGCAAAACCGGGTTGAAGGGTTCTTGGAATGCATGAGTAAACGAATTTCTTCGGTTGTGAATTGATCACAAACTTGAAAAAATTCGACCCTTTTGGCCTGATAGGGTTCTAAACAACACACAGTCATAAAATACTTGGCTTGAGAAGATAAACTGTCGTATGTGTAACGTCCAGTATAATAAGCGACTGGTTTGAACAATTCGCCCGTATTGAACGAATAGGGCATTAAATGACTATTTGTTTCTTTAAACTTATTGCCATACCATTTTTTATATTTTTTGATGAGAAATTTTTGTTTTGGAAGTTCTGCATAAATCTCATAGCTAACGACATTTGTTTGGTCATAAAAAATAATGGCCATGAGTGAAATATATCCTCCATGTCTGACTTTATTTTTCTTTATCCATCCAAAACCAAGATTTTCATTTAATACACCGCCATTATTGGAATTCCCTTCGTCAAAAAAAGCGGTGATGGCTTTTACATCCGAAAATTCTAAACTCACCAATTCCAAAATCAAAGCTTTGTCCTTTTTTTGCCAAGAGGGATGACACCCCGCACCATTTAATGAAAAGGTCAGCGAAATGAATAAAAAAGTTATGCTTAAAAAATTAATCATAAAAATTTAGCGAGTGCTCTAGATCCTAGCTTTAATGATTTAAAACGATGGTAACTAGAGAAATATTTCATTTATGAAGTGTTTAATTTTTTTAGAAAAGAAAAAGTTGTGAAGAAGGCAAAACTTAATACCCCTGATAGCAGCGGTAGCTTGGCGTTTTGTTGCATTTAGCCAATGGGTTGTTTGCACGTGACCAGCGGAAACGGGCAAAACATCCCTAATTGGCTTAGGCAACATGACGGCAACTTTAGCGAATAGCAGGATTAGGTTCAAAAAAAAAGGGTCACCATACGGCAACCCCCTTCTTGTGTGTGAAGTGATTTTATTCGATCACTAATTTTTTAATTTCTAGGTTTGTACCTTTTAGAATGTGTACAGTATAAAACCCTGTTTGAATGGTGGATAATTCCATTGGTAAAATGTATTTCCCATTTAAAACACCATAATTTCTTTCAGTTACTAAGCGACCATCCATATCGAATAAACGAACGGTTACGTTTTCATTTTCAACGTTTCCGAGATCGATATTGGTGGTTTCGGCTGCTGGATTTGGATATAAATTGGTGGCTGAATTAACCATTACATTTGTTTCTAAACCTACATACCCATTGGTAACTGCTTCGTCCATAGAGGCAAAACCTGCATTGTCAATTGTTTGGTCAGGTGCGACTAAAATGCCAACTAAATGAACTTCGTCTAAATTCCAAGTTGGATCGATTGCTACGGTAAATCCGACCGCATGTACCTCGCCAGCGTCCACAGTTGCAGGAAAACTTCCAACCATTCCGCCGAAACTTGGTAAAATTGTTCGCGCTACGTGATCGTACACCATATCGGCCGCAGGAACTGGATTTGGTAAGGATTCATAACCGCCCATTGCACCTGATCCGCCACCTGCGTAATAATTTGCTTGGTTGAATCCGCTGCCAGTACCCGTAACTCCATCTTCAATAACTACCAATGCCAAACGGTAATCGCCTGTGATTCCTTCTAAAAATTCGGCACTTACCGAAACATCCATTGAAGTTGCGCCATCAGTATAGTTAGAACCTACGGTTAATACTGCTTTTGGAGCAAGAACCACTTGATCTAAAAATTTAGATTCTACCCCAGAAGGATCGTCGCTTGGACCACGATCAACCAACATACTTGGGTAACCATCAATAAATGCACCAATTGGCGTGTCGTACGCTTCGATGGTCATTGGATCGCCGTTATGAACTGCTATTCCAATAAAATGATCTGGATAATTCACCGCCATTTTTTCTAAATAAACAGCACCACGTGGGCACCATCCACACCACGTTCCTGTTGCTTCCTCACCAACGACAATTTTACCAAAAGCAGGTACAATTGGATTTAAAACAGTGGTTTTAATATCATCATCACCGTCATCATCTGAATCTGTTCCATTTACATTTGAAATGGTTGCAACGATGTCATTTTCGCCTGGCATTAAGGTAAAAACCTCAGCAAAATCCACTTGATATGAATTTAATGAAGTAATGTTTACACCAGTTACGACTTTTGTATACGTTGTGCCATCGTAGGTGATATCCAAATCGAAAGAAGTGATTGCGCTTGTTCCTAAATTTCGAACCATTACCGAAGGAATAAAATCCATTCCTGCTAAACCGTTGGTGTTTTTAATTTCTGTTACTGCACCATTTCGTGTTGGTAAGGTATAGGCAACATGCTCGTAGGCAACATCATCCATATAAAATCCTGATTGGTTGTTTCCACCAGCTGCGCTGTTTACCGGAAATAAATCAACCGATGCCACTTTATTGTTTGGATTTGAGAATACACCTTGTGAAACTCCATCAATCAATAATTCCCAATCGTTGGTATTTAAATTAACTTGAATTGTCAATAAAAACCATGTTTCACTTGGGTAAGTTGTTTCGATTAAGGTTCCTGCTCCAGCATCTAGTAGCAATCGACCGTCGTTCACCATTTGACAATTTAAGGTATATAATCCACCGGGAATTAAGGTTCCTTGGAAATTAAAATAAGCCCCTTTATTGTCTTCGACGTAAAAATTAGATTCGAAGGTAAAAGTTCCTGTGGTATGCACCCCGCCAAAAGGTACCAGAACATCTTGAGGTCCGCCAGTTGGAGAGGTAGAAGAAAAGTAGATTGAATTTGAACCACTTGCAGCTTCAAGATCGGTTACTTTTACATCTTCAACCCCACCTTCTGCACCACTCCAAGTAGTCCATTCGGTAGAGATAACGCCCATGTATGCGCCAACAGTACGTGCGTCAAAATTCTCGGACATTGATTGTCCAAATGCTCCTGCGTAAGCAACAAGCGCAAAGCCAAATAAATAGATTTTTTTCATGATTGTAATAATTTGTAACGAATTTAACAATTAATCCGTTTGACACCAATAAAAGAACCCGACATTCTTGTATTCTTATTTCCGAATAAATTGGATGATTTTGGAAATTGGTTTACGTATAAAGGTAAAGAGTCCCGGTTTTAGGCCATTCATTCGCCAAGCCATGCGATCTTCTTTGTTGGCATTAATCCTGTTTTTTAAGGATGCATTGCTCGCTCCACCTGTTCGCATTTTAACAATGACTTTGGGAAGATAATTGATTTTAATTTGCTCTTTATGAATTAATCGCAACATTAACTCATAATCCGCTGCCGATTTAAGTTGAAGGGAATAATTGCCGTATTTTTGATAACACTCACTTTTCACAAAAAAAGTAGGATGTGGCGGCATCCAGCCCTTTTTAAAATCGCCTTGGTGATAATTCCCCGATTTCCATAACCTTGTGATTCTATTGGTATCAATGGCATCCACATAAACTAAATCGGCATAAACACCTTGAATGCTGGGTGTGAATTGTGCAACAATAGAAGAAATCACCGTCGAATCGGCATAAAAATCGTCAGAATTTAAGATTCCAATAATGTCGCCAGTAGCTATAGCGATTCCTTTGTTCATGGCGTCATAAATTCCTTTGTCTTTTTCCGAAATTACTTGGGCTATTTTATCTTGATATTTTTCAACGATTTGCAAGGTCGAATCCTTGGACGCGCCATCAATGATCACGTATTCGATGTTTGGATAATCTTGAGAAAGCACCGATTTAATTGTGTCCTCGATGGTTTTCTCAGAATTATAGGAAACGGTGATGATCGAAACTTTCATGGTGCTCATTTTATTCCATCACGCGGTTACGCACGAAGGTTGCAGGATTTCCTTTGTAGATTTTGTAGGCTTCTAAATTAGCAGATGCGACAGAACCACTTGTCAAAATGGCATGTGAATGACAAGTAACTCCCCCAGTTACAATGGCTTTCGCCCCAATCCAAACCCCATCTTCGAGGATGATTTCTTTCACTATTAAGTCGAATGTCGATTTTTTATAATTGTGATTTCCAGCTAAAAGTAAGGCACCTTGTGAGATACATACATTTGCGCCAATGCTAACCTTGCCTAAATTGTCGATCCAAACATCTTCGCCAATCCAACTGAAATCACCTATTTCTAAAAACCAAGGATATTTGACATTTACCCCCGGTTTAATCACCACTTTTTTGCCGATTTTAGCGCCAAATAATCGCAGAACCGAACGTCTTAAACCGCTAAATGGATTGTATTTATTGACCATAAAAAACAAGTTAAAAAAATACCAAAGGGCTCTTTTTAACCTATTTCCAGGAAAATAGTTTTTGTTCGAATATTGACCCAACTCAACAGGCATTGTAGAACATGTTTCGATTGGCATTAATTATTTTCTCGTCGCAGATTTCATTTTTAAAAAATGTGTACGATTCGCGCACCATGGTCAAATATTGCTCAGGCGACAAATCAACCGCTTGTTGAATAGCATCGACTAAGTTTTTCTGCTCGGAAATGTCCACGTCCCAGCCTAAATTACGGACCAGAAGATTTTTCCAAGGAGTATTTTTACTCACAATTACCGGACACCCATTCGCCCATGATTCGACGATTGCATGTCCATAATTTTCGTGCTTAGTTGGCAAGATAAAAAAATCGGCATACAAAAAGGTTTGACTTAAAACAGAAGGATTTAAAACGCCTTTGTACTCAATTTTAATATTATTGTATGTTTTTATACTTGGTTCTAATTTTTTAAAATAATCCAAATCTTCGATGTTTCCATAAATGTGGAACTCGACATTTTCGGTAGTTTTAATTTGACTTAAGGCGCGAATTGCCAAGTGTAAGTTTTTCTTTTTCGTAATTCGGCTGATAAAAATAAATCGTTTAACACCTGTTGTTCGTTTGACAATAATTTGCTCTAAATCTAATTGTTGAGCCGTCGGGATGTTTTGAGCAACAACCACATTTGCATTTGCCCCATATACTTTTCTGATCTCAAATTCTTCATCAATCGTGGATGCATGCCATGTCACGCGTTTGTAAAACCCGAGTAATTTGGTCAATTTTAAAAAGAGTTGTTTTTTGACTTTTTTAATCTCTAAAGCACCCTCCCCTAACATGCCTCGCGGAGCAATGATGATGGGGATTTTTTTCACAAGGGTCATTGGAACAAGCGTGTACAACCTTGAAAACAAACTATTCAGGTAAATTACATCCGGATTGATTTCGAGAATATTTCCTTTGATGGCAGAGGGTATCATCGAATCCTTGCACATGTATTTGAGCATCACCCCATCTTTATCGAACCATTGGTCCAACTCAACGTCTTTATAAGGTTCGGTATCTCCTAGGTCATAAGCGCTGGTCAAAATATAAAATTCAAACTCGTCCTTTAAAGCATTGACAATATTTGCCACCGAACGGATAGGTCCACCTGCCTTAAAACCAGGTTCGTACCAATCCAAACAGATCAACACTCTTTTAAGTCCTATTTCTTTATCCGGTAATTCCATTCTCTTTGATCCAATCGCCTAAAACAACCAATGGCCAAATACGTGACCAAGTTACTCGTTTATTATTCTTTAAAAAATCGTTCCAATAATTTTCAATCTCTTCACTTCGAAAGTAAGAAATGTTTTGTAATTGAACCAAACGCTCGTGACAAAATGTTTTTAACTCATTTTTCATCCACACTTCGTAAGGTAATACAAAGCCCATTTTAGGACGATCGTAAATCTCTTTTGGAAGTAGGTCTGAAAAAGAATCAACCAGCAATTTTTTAGGTGAAGTAGGTTGTTTAATTTGGTCTCTTATCCCTAGGACGTAACTCACTAATTCATGATCTAAAAACGGCACTCTTACTTCCAACGAATTTACCATACTCATTTGATCGGTATCTCGGAGCAAGACATTTTGCATGTAGGTACTCATTTCTGCCACTGAAATTCGACTTAAAGGTGGTAAATTCCATCCTGCTGATTTAAATCCGACAGAATCATGCACCGCCAAAAGTACTTGGCTTTCGGGCAAGGTTCCAATTTTTAATAATTTACTAATTTGATCGTCCATATTTACCTGTCTGTAAAACTGATAAACATATTCTAAATCAAACGCAGGTGCTTTTAAAATTTCGTTTATTTTGGCCGATTCGATGCTGCCTTTTAGCAAATGATTAAAAATTCCAACTTGTTTTCGCAAATACACTGGAAAACTACTCAACCAATTTTTGGCTTGCAAACGAGGGATTTGATTAAAGACACTGTATCCTCCAAATAATTCATCCCCTCCTAAGCCAGACAACGCCATTTTTATCCCTGCTTCTTTCGTTTTTTTTGAGATGACGTAGGTGTTTAAACCGTCACCACTTGGATGATCCATCAATGAAAGCGCCTCTGGAATCAAGTCTTTAAACTCGTCTACTTTTAAGACAATGTCATGGTGGTTTGTTTTATATAATTCGCTGATTTGTTTGGCGTATTTTGCCTCAGAAAATTTCTCCTCTTCAAAAGACATCGAGAAGGTATCAATTGGTTGCGAATGAATTTTCGACATCAAACCAACAATAATTGAACTATCAATTCCACCCGAAAGAAATGCGCCAAAAGGCACATCCGCTACCAACCTGCGTTCGACACTTTCTGTTAATTTTTTTCGTACCGTTTCTTGTACTTCCGAGATTGAATTACTCGCTTTTTCGTAATCAACCGTAGGCGACCAATAAGTTTTAAACTTCGGTTCATTTTCCTCATTTAACGTAAGTTGTTGACCCGGAAGCAACATAAAAACGCCTTCAACAATGGTGTATGGCGCGTGTACCGTTTGGTAACGCAAATAATCAACCAAGCCATTTTTTGAAATCTTTCTTTCGATTAAATTGGTGGCTAAAATTGACTTTAAAGAAGATGAAAATATAAATTCTTCGTTGGTTAAGACATAATAAAGGGGTTTAATCCCCATGCGATCGCGGGCCACAAATAATTCATTTTTAACATTGTCCCAAATCGCAAACGCAAACATCCCATTAAATAAACGAAGACAATTTTCGCCATATTTTGCATAAGCTGCAACGATGACCTCCGTATCCCCATCGCTTTTAAAAGGGTAATCGGTTAATTGTTGTTTGATTTCTTTGTAATTGTAAATTTCACCATTAAAA
>JADZFJ010000156.1 GCA_020849935.1 Crocinitomix sp.
AAAAGCATCTTTTGTCATAATGTATGCACCACCTCCGCTAATCATCAAAGTTCCATCTTCGCTATTAGAAACTTTCGAAGAAGATTCTTCGAAGGTCATGTTCTTTTCAAACACTTCGCTTAACGATTTTAAATCAGTAATTACGTCTGCAACAGAAGCATCATCACCATATTGAGAAATAAAATCAATTAAGTTTTCCATCACCACTTTTTGATCGCCACTTTTTTCGACAATCGGATCGGTATCGCTATACGTTTTTACCAAATTCGTAATAATGTAAAGACTTTCGATGTAGCCACCTGCCATGATTAAAGAAAGTTCAACTCCTTTTTGATTTTCTTCAAGATACATGTAGCTATTATAATAGGTATCGTTAGAAATCATAAAAAGAGAATCTGCATTCGCTTCGTTGTTTTCAATACGTTCCATTACACCTTCGTCAAAAGCACCAGAAATACCTAATTCTTCGCCTAATTCTTCAATTTTTTTGAAGTATTTCAAGAAATCAATTCCAATTCCGAAACAGCTCAAATAAGCCACATCCGCAGAATAAACACCAAAATTTAATGCTTTTGATTTTACATCCACGTAATTTTCTGAATTTTCCAATGAATTAACAAGGTTCATTTGTTGTTTTCCCCCTTGCAATTTAATGATTTCAAAAAGTTCGTTTGGAGTTGGTACTGAGTAATCTACCACTGGAAGAGTAGTATCAGCTGTCACCAAATCAGTCGAATCAACAGTGACATTTTGAATATCACTCTCATCAGATGACCCTGAACAACCAGCAACGAGGAAGGCAAAAGATGCTCCTACTAGGCTAACAATAATTTTATTTCTTTTCATTCAATAAACGATTTACGTGCGTCAAATATACTAGTTTTTTTTACAACACAAATAATCAAATGGTTATCTTTCTGCAACATAAAAATGAGTGTTGATAGAATTTTGATTTAAATGTTTGAAAATAAATCACTTCATCCGAAGTCTAACCGTTGATTTGATTCGTTAAAGCAATGATTTTCGCTTTACGGTCGGCCGATACATTTACCAAGGGCAAGCGCATGTCTGCTTTCATAATTCCTATATGGGCAAGTACTTCTTTTATCCCTCCTGGATTTCCTTCTGCAAACAGGTGGTTGACGATCGGCAGAATTTTATAATGAGCTTTTCGAGCGGCTTCCATTTCATTGTTCATGGTTTTCAACACCACTTCTTTAAATTGTTTTGGAAATCCATTTCCTACTACAGAAATTACTCCATCACCACCTGCAGCGAGAATCGGTAAGGTAATGGCATCATCTCCAGAAATCACCAAAAAATCAGCAGGTTTTTCATTGATAATTTGCATGATTTGTTCCATACTTCCTGAAGCTTCTTTAATTCCAATAATGTTTTTACACGCATTCGCCAGACGAAGTGTGGTTTCTGGTAGGACATTTGAAGAAGTTCTGCCTGGTACATTATAAAGTATAATTGGTAAATGGGTGGATTCTGCAATTAATTTATAATGTTGAAAAATTCCTTCTTGTGTTGGTTTGTTATAATAAGGTGATGCGGAAAGAATCCCATCCACTTTAGAAAGATCATAATTTTTGAAATCCTCTACCAAAGCCATTGTATTATTGCCACCAATTCCAAAAACAATTGGCAATTTACCTGCGTTTTCTTGACAAACGGTGTCTAAAATTAATTGCTTCTCACTTTTTGAAATCACGGGCGACTCACCAGTCGTTCCTTGAACAACCAAGTAATCAACTCCGCCATCAATTAAAAAACGAGTTAAACGTTTTAAGGCATCCAAATCAATTTTTTTGTCGCTGTCAAAAGGCGTGACCATTGCAACGCCCAATCCTTTAAATTTATTTCTTTCCATGTTGGCTTAATAATTTTATTTGTTGTGTTATAATAGGTATCAATTCTTTGTTATTCCAATCTCCTTCCACCGAAAGGTCATAGAGGAAAGATCGTTTCGAATTTGAGCGTCCGATCAAAAAACTTGATTCGATTTTTTCAATCATACCAGTGAAAATTGGATCATCATCCGACAAATCTAGGATTAAATCAAATTGATGTTTAAAAAGCTCACGCAATTTATCATTCTTTACTTTTCCTGTTAAACTTATATCGCTCGAATGGATTGTATAATTATCGGATTGAATTTTCTCCACTTTTTTCTCACGTCGTTCGAGGTGAACGATTTTTGCGTGGATAAATGATTTGCGCACCAATTCTTCGATTTCATCGTTTTTCTCGGACGCAATTACCAAGATATTTTCAAATCCTTCGATGCTTTTTAGCAAAGGTTTTCTTGTCGGTCTCTTTTTTAAAGCGGCCTTTTTCAAGAATAATTTTTTGATCCCGTTTAATCCTTTCATAATTAGATCATTGCTAAAAATTCATTTTCTGTTAAAATTTTGATACCTAAACTGGTTGCTTTTGCTAATTTGGCTGGACCCATATTATCGCCAGCTACCAAGTAATCTGTTTTTGCTGAAATGGATCCAGAATTTTTCCCGCCATTTTTTTCAATTAAAGATTTTAATTCGTCCCGACTGACGGTCTGAAAGACCCCAGAAATCACAAATGTTTTGTCTACTAATAAATCGCTAATGTTTTCTTCGACCACGGTTTCAAAGTTTAACCCTTGATTCATCAAGCGCTGAATGTTGATTACGTTTTTTTCATCTTCTAAAAACAAACGAATACTTTGTGCGATTTTTTCACCTACTTCATCCACGGCAATTAGGTCTTCGTAACTCGCTTCCATGATCGCCGTCATGGTTTTAAAATGTTTGGCCAACTTTTTTGCTACCGTTTCACCTACATAACGAATCCCAATGGCAAATAAAACACTTTCAAAAGGGATAGATTTGGAAGCATTGATACTTTGAATGGCATTGTTTGCCGATTTGTCCGCCATTCGATCTAATTCGACCAAATCGTGAAAAGTGAGCTCATATAAATCAGTATAATTTGTCACCAATCCTTTAGAATATAATAAGTCGATGGTTTCTGGACCTAAACCATCAATATTCATTGCTTTTTTGGAAATAAAATGTTCGATTTTCCCTTTGATTTGAGGAGGACATCCAAGGTCATTTGGACAATAATGCTGCGCTTCGCCGTCTTTTCTTACTAATTCAGCCGCACATTCGGGGCAATTTTCGATAAAATGAACAGGTTCAGCATTTTCTGCCCTTTTAGAAGTGTCTACACCAATAATTTTAGGAATAATTTCGCCTCCTTTTTCAACATACACGTAGTCATATAAATGTAAATCTAATTTTGCAATTTGATCGGCGTTGTGCAGTGATGCTCTTTTTACAGTTGTTCCGGCTAAAAGCACTGGAGCAAGATTCGCGACTGGGGTGATTGCTCCTGTTCGCCCAACTTGATACGTGACTTCTTTTAATTGGGTAGATACCTGTTCGGCCTTAAATTTATACGCAATTGCCCAACGAGGACTCTTAGCTGTATAGCCCAAATCTTCTTGTT
>JADZFJ010000157.1 GCA_020849935.1 Crocinitomix sp.
AAGATATAGGTTATTACCTACAAACAGGAACTCGAACATACGAGTACCAAGATACCGCTAAATCATATGTAGGATTTAGATGCGTACAAACACATATTGGACGAGGTGGAGAGGATTTTGAAAAAGAAGGAGGAGAAGAGTTGAAGTCTGATATCGAATGAGATAGTATATTACCAAATCAAGTAAATAAACCAAATAAATAAATGTTAAACTAAAAGCGAAGAATTATGAGACCAGGAACGAAAAAATGGAAATTATTTATGGCGAAGTTGTACGGTATCGGTGCAGCAGTAGTTATTTTGGGTGCGATGTTTAAAATCATGCACTGGCCAGGAGCGGGTCCGATGCTCGTAATCGGTTTGAGTACAGAAGCAGTAATTTTCTTTTTCTCAGCTTTCGAACCTTTACATGAAGATCCGAAATGGGAATTAGTTTACCCTGAATTAGCGTTAGCTCACGACGAAAGTTTTGATTTACACGCTTACCTTGATGAAAAAGGTGAATCAGGAATGGTACATGGCGGCGGTGGCGGCGGTGGCAAAAGTGTCACTGGAATCACTGAAAAATTTGATTCATTGCTTGAAGAAGCTAAAATCGATGCAGCCTTGTTAAACCGTTTAGGTGATGGAATCAGAACATTAAGTGACAACGCAGAAGGCTTAAAAGCTGTTTCTGGTGCTGCTGCTGCAACTGATTCTTATGTTGCAAGTTTAGAAAATGCTTCACAACAAGTAAGAGGTTTGTCTAACACGTATGAAAGAGCGTCTGAATCCATTTTAGGTTTAACGAACACTGCTGGTGAAGGCGCTTCATTTGGTGAGCAAATCCAAAAAGTATCAACAAACTTAGCAGCGTTAAATAACGTTTATGAGTTGCAATTAAAAGGATCTTCTGCACACTTAGAATCAACTGAGAAATTCCAAACGAATGTAACAGAAATGATGGCTAACTTAAGTGCATCAGTAGAAGACACTAAATTGTACCGTGAAAATATGGCGATGTTGTCTAAAAACTTGACTGATTTAAATCAAGTTTATGGTAACATGCTTAAAGCGATGACTATATCTAGAGATTAATTTTCATTTTTAAAATGACAATTAGTTAGTGTTAAACTTTATAAAATAGATAAATCATGGCAGGAGGAAAAGAAACCCCTAGACAGAAGATGATTGGTATGATGTACCTTGTACTGACTGCCCTTCTAGCGCTAAACGTATCGAAAGAAATCATTGCAGCCTTTGTTACACTAAGTAACAAACTTGACAAAAGTGCTACAATCATTGCAAATAATAACGAAGGTAATTATGCTGCATTTGATAAAAAGATCACAACTGTTAAAGCTCAAGGTGGTGATGTAAATTCGGTAAAAGTATGGCAAGACCGTGCCCTCAAAGTAAAAGACGAAACCGCAAAAATTGTTGGTTTCTTATTAGGAGAATGTAACGACATGATCAAAGAAGTTGAGGGAGTTGATTGGGTTGAAGAGAAAGATAAGGCAGGTAACATTACCACCTTAAAACCATTCTCAGAGATTCAAACAATGGATGATTATGACGCTCCGACGCGTTTATTTATCGGAGGAGATCCATTAAAACCAGTTCAAAGAGGTTTGGATATGCGTAAAAAAGTAGTAGAATACAGAAATACTGTAGCTTCTATTATGGCAACTTACGAAACTCCAAAAGGTAAATACACCTTTAAAGCGCCTGAGGATTTGAAGGATCTAAAAGCTGCACTTAAAACGTGTAATCCTGATGATACAATGCAAATTGCTGCGTTCATGAGATCGTTGGATTTGGAAGAGCAAATTACCATTAAAGTTCATGGTGAAGAAGAAGTTCTTCCTTGGCCTTCGGTAATGTTTGACCATGCTCCAATTGTTGCTGCTGCAGCGATGATTACAGCTCTTAAATTAGACGTTAAAAATTCTGAGTCGATGGCTACTGAGTTTTTATTGGCTAAAGTAGATGTACAAGAGTTTGATTTCAACAAAATTGAGCCTTTGGCATTTGCAAGTACTGGTTATATCAACCAAGGCGATTCATTAAACTTACGAGTTATGATTGCTGCGTACGATTCAACCGAAGTTACAAATGTGAGATGGGGACAAGATGCTGACACCGCGAATAATGATAACTGGAAACCAGCTACAAATCCGGATGGAAGTATTAGTTTAAGAGGCGATCAAGCAGGTATGCACAAAATTAAAGGGGTGATTATGGTTAAACAACGTGGAGTTGATGTACCTAAACCTTGGTCTTTTGAGTATACTGTTGGACAGCCAATGGGTGTTGTTGCATTGCCTGAAATGCGTGTGCTTTACAGAGGGTATGACAACATTGTTGAAGGAACTGCATCAGGTTTTCCACCAGATCGTGTAACCTTATCGGGTAGTGGGTGTTCTATATCTAGACGTGGTGCACAATATGTAGCTACGGTTGGAGCAGGAACACGTGAAGCATCGATTAGTGTCAACGGACAAAAAGAAGGTGGTGGATCTGTGAACCTTGGAACGTTTAAATTTAAAGTAAAAGGATTACCAACTCCAGATGTTTACTTGGGAGGTATCTCTAACGGACAATCACCGGGCTTATCTGCTGTAAGAAGTTCAACTCGAGTTTCTTGTAGATACGACGAAAGTGTGCCTTTGACAAATGTAAGTTTTTCAATCACAGGTGGTGATGTAAGTGTAGATGGTATCCTTAAAAAGGGTAAAGTTGGAAGTGGAGGAACACTTGATGCTGCAGCGACCCAAATTTTGGCTCAATCTGCTGGTAAACAAGTAACAATTATGGTAAACTACAAAGGGCCAGATAACGTTTCAAAAAGATCGGCTTTAGTATTTACTACACGTTAGTAGAAGTTTAATTAAAATGTGAGTTATGAAAAGATTAATTTTTTCTTTTGTGATGTTGAGTGTTGGAGTAAGTTTGGCTCAAGATATTCGAGGACCAATCTCTAATCCTGCACCTGGTGTTTTGGATGGGGTATATGTACAAGAAAATATTCCAACCAAAAAAGTTGTACCTTATGAATTTGTTCGCGAAGCTGATGTGACGTGGAGTAAAAGGGTATGGAGTGTGATTGATTTGAGAGAGAAATTTAATCATCCGCTTTATTATCCTTTGGATGCGATGGAGCTTGGGATGTGGCAAAAAAACACAAGTCGATGGAGTTTATGGACGATTATTCGTTACCATATTATGACCGGCGATTTGACTGTTTATTCTCCGTTTAACCCGATGTGGGAGCAATGGAAGGATGGCGACATGTTCAAATATCCAATTAAATCGAAAATTCCTGGTGGGACGTATGAAACGGATAAAGCTTTTCGTGATGAAGTATTCGTGTACATGGGAACTGAAATCAGAGACCCATTTGCGGAACCTTTGAAAAGTATCGTGTACCCTGAAGAGGATAGTTTGGTTCAAGATCCGATCACATTAGATTGGTCTGCAGTTTATCCTCCAAGTGATACGCTTTGGTTCAAATCGTCTGATATCGTTCAGTACCGTTTAAAAGAAGATTTTTTCTTTGACAAGGAAAGATCGGTTTTGGATCGAAGAATTATTGGAATTGCTCCTGTTATCTACAATAAAGATAACAATGGTAACATTACTGGTTTTAGAGAATTATTTTGGCTCTATTTCCCTGAATGTCGCTATGTATTCCAAAATTTCTTTGTTCAAAATAGAAACAACGATGCACAACGAATGTCTTTTGACGATTTATTCTGGAAACGAATGTTCCAAAGTTATATCATCAAAGAAACCAATTTGTACGATCGAGAAATTGAAAGTTACAAAGCTGGAGTGGATGCTTTACTTGAAGCAGAAAGAATCAAAGAAAAGATTTTTACCTTCGAGCACGATTTGTGGAGTTTCTAACGCACAAACAAAATTTTATAAAAAAGCAGGACTTCGGTTCTGCTTTTTTTTTGCTCAAAATCCTGTAACTGATTTTCAAAAATTCGTTGTTTAAGTGTTGTTTGATTTGAATTTAACCGATTTCTCACAAAAATTATTCATCTCAAAATAATAAACATGAAAAAAATGTTCTTTTTAAGCGTGGCAATGATGCTTGCTTCGCTTGGTTTAACGCAGTTTGTGCGAGGTCCAATTGGAGGTTCTGCGCCAGGCGTGTTGGATGGTAACTATGTTAAGGAAACGATTCCAACAAAACGAGTGGTACCTTATGTCCATATTCGGGAAAGTGATGTGGGATGGAGCAAACGGGTGTGGAGTGTCATTGACTTGAAACAGAAAATTAACCACCCCTTGTATTATCCGATGGATGAAATTCAGAGTTCGATTTGGAACAGGAATCCTTCGGTGTGGAGTTTATGGACAATTATTCGGCACCACGTTTTATCGGGCGATTTGACTTTGTACTCGCCATTTAATCCGGCATGGGAGGCATGGAAAGATGGCGATGCCTTTAAATATCCGATTACTTCGGCCATTTCTGGAGGGAATTACTATACAGATTCTCTTTTGCGTAAAGAATTATTTATCTATTTAGGCGAAGTGTCGGTGGATCCTTTTGCGGTGCCATTGAAGAGTGTGCTAGATCCAACGGAAGATAGTGTTGTCGTGTTGGCGGATGGTTCCAGTAGCGCGGTGTATCCAGCGGACGATACTCTTTGGTTTCTTTCGAAAGATATTGTGCAGTATAAAATAAAAGAAGATTGGTTTTTTGATAAACAACGATCGGTGGTGGATAGGAGGATTATTGGGATTGCACCAGTCGTTTATCAAAGAGATGCTGCTGGCAATATTACTGGGTTGCGGGATTTGTTTTGGCTATATTTTCCAGAATGTCGATATGTTTTTCAGAACTTTTTTGTAAAATCGAGGCAAAATGATGCCCAACAAATGTCGTTAGATGATTTGTTTTGGAAACGGATGTACCATAGCTATATTCTGAAAGAATCCAACATGGAAGATCGGGAAATTGAAAGCTACAAAGCGGGGATTGATGCCCTGATTGAAGCAGAAGACATTAAGACGTCCATTTCGACATTTGAACATGATTTATGGGGGTATTAACGGGAAGAAATTTTTGATTTAAGTTTAATTTTCCTAGCGAACTGTGTTAACGGTTGAAGCGGCAGCTCCCGACGATCCCGTCCCCAAAGAGTTGGGGATCGGGATGTCGGGACTATAGCGGAAAACGTGGCCCCCCAACTTGTTGGGAGGGAAACACCCAAAGAAAAACCTTAAAAATAAGGAACTTAATTATTTTAAAAATTAAAGTCAGTTGAGAAGCTGGCTTTTTTTTGTGCCTTGTTGTTACTTTTTTTGAATTGCTGCATTGCTTGATAAAATGGATTATTTATTAATAACTCTAAAATCAATTAATTATGGCAGCGGGAAGAGAAACACCAAGACAAAAAATGATAGGGATGATGTATTTAGTTTTAACTGCATTACTGGCCCTAAACATTACGAAAGAGGTAGTGAATGCATTTGTAACCATCAACGATAAACTGGATGCAAGCGCGACGATTATCAATAGTAAAATTGAGGATGATTATTTGGCATTTGACATGAAAAAAATATCGATTTTGGCCAAGGGAGGAGATTTGCAACGTTTTACCGTTTGGAAAACCAAGGCCGACTCCTTGAAAATTGAGACGAAACGTTTGGTTAGTTTTTTACTTTCTGAATGCAACGACATGATTAAAGAAGTGGAAGGTGAAGACTGGATTGCCGCAAATGGGCGCGACCCAGAAGGGAACATTCTTCAATTGCGCAGTATGAGTGACATTCAGCTAAAAGACAATTACGATGTGCCGACGCAATTATTTATAGGATCGGACCCCATGAATCCGAATGAGCGGGGTTTGATGTTGCGAAAAAAAATACATGCTTACCGAGATTATGTGACAGGTTTGATGGGGACGTATACCCAAAAGGATAAGAACTGGGTTTTTAAAGCACCAATGGACGTGGCAAATTTATCGGAAGCGCTAAAAACGGCCAATCCGGAGGATTCATTGAAAATTAGCCAATTTTATCGGGCATTGACCATTCCAGATGTGTTATTTGATGCTGGTGAGGAGAAAGAATTGCCATGGGTTTCAGCGATTTTTAATCAGGTGCCATTGGTGGCGGCGGTGGCCATGTTTACTTCATTAAAGGTAGATATAAAAAATGCGGAGTCGATTGCATCGGCGTTTATGCTAGCGAAAATTGAAGAAAGTATTTATAAAATTAACAAGATTGAACCGATGGTTTCGGCGCGGTCGGCGTATTTAAATACGGGTGATTCTATGCGCTTGAATGTGCTAATTGCGGCTTATGATACCTTGGAAATGAATGAGATTAGATGGGGAATGGATGCAGATACCTTGCCTGAACGTTGGCGATCAACCACCAAAGGGATTGATTTGAGTGGCGCCACGCCTGGAATTCATAAGTTGAAAGGGGTGATTGGTATTAAAGAACGGGACAATGTGGTGTGGAAACCTTGGGATTTTGAATATACTGTTGGTGCGCCTGTGGGGGTGATTTCGCAACCGAATATGCGTTTATTGTACCGAGGTTTTAAAAACGAAATTGAAGCAACGGCTTCTGGTTTTCCGGCTGATAAAGTGAGCGTGAGTGTGAGCAGTGGGTGCAGATTGGAGCGGAATGGAAGTGGTTGGACTGTTTGGGTGGTAGATGCCTCTATACGCACTGCGACGATCACCGTAAAAGGTCAAAAGGAAGATGGATCGATTGTCACGGTAGCAAGTAATAATTTTGAGATTCGTCCGATGCCTAAGCCTGAGATTTTTTTAGGGGGAATTGTCTCTGGTCAAAATCCAAGTTGCAGTGCGGTGAGAAGTCAATCACGAATTTCGTTACGATTTGACTCAAGCGTGCCATTGACAGGGGTTGCTTTTGATATTATAGAAGGAACTGTGCAAGTGGACGGAATTACGCGAACTGGAAAGATTAATTCAGATGGGTCGCTAAATGCCGATGCTAAAACAATTTTAGCCCAAGCGTGTGGTAAAAAGGTGACCATTACGTGTGTCTATAAAGATCCATCGAATGTGCGAATGAATGCGGTTCCTTCTATTTTTTATGTGAGGTAAGGGATTTTCGAAGAGTTGGGCAATAAAAGGGGGTATTTTTTAGATGGATTTGAATGGATGTAATTATAATTCAGGTTAATCTTGTACCTTTGCGCCTCGAAGTTAAAAAGTAATGGTTAGAATTGGAGGATTGTCATATCATTTGCCGCAAGGGTTTTTGTACAAGGATATTTCTGTATTCATTGACAGAGGTGATAAAATTGGTTTGACAGGTAAAAACGGGGTAGGAAAATCAACCTTATTGGGTTTAATTTCGGGGCAAATT
>JADZFJ010000158.1 GCA_020849935.1 Crocinitomix sp.
ACGCTAATTTTGATAAGTCTGAAGGTGTTATCTATAATGGAAATCAAGATAACATTACGATTGACGACTACTTTTTTAATGCCGATGAATCAAAAATTTTGATTGCGACGAATATGGAAAGTATTTATCGTAGAAGTTTCAGCGCCAATTATTATGTGGTTGATTTAAAAACAAAAAAAACAACTCTTCTTTTTGACAAAGGACCACAAATGTTGGCTGATTTTTCTCCAGATGGAACTAAAATCGCGTTTGTTTATGAGAATAATATTTACATTAAAAATTTGATTGACAATCGAATAGAACAAGTGACTTCAGACGGAAAACAGAACGAAATTATTAATGGATCGGCGGATTGGGTGTACGAAGAAGAATTTGAAGTGACTAAAGCGTTTTATTGGTCGCCTAAAGGAAGTAAATTGGCCTATCTAAAATTCGACGAACGTAAGGTCCCAGAATTTTCAATGGATTATTATTACGGAAAAACCTATCCGACAACGTATACATTTAAATATCCAAAAGCAGGGGAGGCGAATTCCAAATTAAGTTTGTTTATCTACGGTCTAGATTCAAAAAAAACGTCCGAAGTATTGACCAGTAATTATGAATATATCCCAAGAATGCGTTGGACGAATGATGACAATAAACTTGTATTTATAGTCATGAATCGTCATCAAAATGAATTAAGTTATGTTTCTTCCACCGTCAGCGCAGATGGCTCGGTGAATGGGGAAGTTTTTTATTCAGATAAAAGTGACACTTATCTAGAAATAGACAATAATTTACTGTTTTTAGCCGATGGCAGTGGTTTTTTGAGAACAAGCGAAAAAAGTGGTTTCAAACACATCTATTTTGTAGATTTTGCCGGAAAAGAACGTCAGATTACTTCTGGCGAATGGGATATTGTGAGTTTAAAGGGAATTAATGAAGAAAAAGGGATTATTTATTACATCTCAGCGGAAGAAGGACCGATTTACAAATCACTTTATTCGATTCATTTGGATGGCTCAAAAAAAACAAAACTTTCCACCAAATTAGGAGAAAATGAGGCAGAATTTAGCGAAGGAATGAAATATTACATGAACTATTATTCAAACGCGAATGAACCAACCACCATCACCCTTAACAATTCTAACGGAAAAGAATTAAGAGTACTCATGGACAATGCTGATTTAAAAAACACTTTGTCTAAATTGGGGTTGAGTAAAAAGGAATTCATAAAAATTAAAGGGGTTGAACACGATTTAAATGCTTTTATCATCAAACCTAAAAACTTTGATCCAGCTAAAAAATATCCTGTTTATTTTGATATTTACAATGGACCTGGACACAACACCGTGACGGATGCTTGGGGAGGAAACAACTTTATGTATCACCAATTGCTTGCCCAAAAAGGTTATATAATTATCTCCGTTGACACCAGAGGGACCATGTTCCGAGGAACTAAATTTAAGAATTCGACCTACCTCCAATTAGGAAAATTAGAAACTGAGGACATGATCGCAGTGGCGAAAGAAGTGGGGAAATGGGAATTTGTCGATGCGAAGCGAATAGGAGTAATGGGGTGGAGTTATGGTGGGTACATGTCCTCGTTATGTATGACCAAAGGAGCAGATTATTTTAAAATGGGAATTGCGGTAGCGCCTGTTACGAATTGGAGGTGGTATGATAATATTTATACCGAACGTTTTATGCGAACTCCTCAGGAAAACGCAAACGGATATGATGATAATTCACCAATTAATCATGTGGATAAAATGAAGGGGAAATATTTATTGGTGCATGGTTCAGGAGATGACAATGTCCATGTGCAAAATAGCATGGAAATGAGCGAAGCCTTAGTAAAGAAAAACAAGGATTTTGAAATGTTTATTTACACCAATAAAAACCATGGAATTTATGGTGGTAAAACACGCGAGCATCTTTTTAATAAATTGTTGAACTTCACGTTAACTAACCTTTAATTTGCAGCGATGAAAATCAATCTTATAAAAATCACGGCTTTTTTTGGAATAATGATCCTTTTAATGGGATGTGGAAATGCCAACAAAATAAATAAACCAGATAAAGAGCAAATTGGTCAAGAAGTAGATCCAATTCCAGCGGATACCGAAGAGCCGCCGCAAGAAAGTAGCGTCACTATTGAAACGTTTAGTGGTTCAGATCCTGGAGAATTAATCGAAGAGCCGGTAGTTGATAAAATTGAAGGAACAGCTACGGCTATTGAGTGGCTCGATTTTGAAACAGCAATCGATCGGAATCAGGTGGAAAAAAAATTCATTTTTATTGACATGTACACCGATTGGTGCGGGTATTGTAAAAAGATGGACGCCACCACCTTTAAAGATCCTTCGGTGATTAATTTTATCGATCAAAATTTTTATGCGGTTAAAATGAACCCTGAAGCTAAAACAGCCATTGCCTATAAAGAGGTCTTATATGAACAAAAAGCCTATGGTGCCAAATTTTATAACGAATTAGCAGTAAATCTGCTTAGCGGTAAAATGGCTTTTCCATCTTTTGTGATTTTGAATAAAAAAGAAGTTAAACGAGGTGTAATTGCTGGTTATCAAACGGCAAACCAACTAATTGTTGGCTTAAAAACCTATTTGGAGTAAGCATGATACAAAAACTATCTATTTTAATTCCTGCCTACAACGAAGCTCCCACCATCCATCTAATTTTAAATAAAATTAATGAGGTTGAATTGGTGAATGGAATAGAAAAAGAAATCATTGTCGTAAACGACCATTCGACCGATAACACTGCCGAAGAAGTATTGAAATTTATCGAGCAGCATCCCGAATTAAATATGCGGTTATTTAATCAACCGACAAATCAAGGAAAAGGAGCTGCCATTAATCGTGCAATTCAAGAATGCTCGGGCGATTATTTAGTGATTCAGGATGCTGATTTAGAATACGATCCAGAAGAATACAATCTCTTAATCAAACCCGTTTTTAAGGATAATGCGGATGCTGTGTATGGTTCGCGTTTTGTTGGAGAAAATCCACACCGCATTTTGTTCTACTGGCACTCAAAAGGCAATAAATTTTTGACAGGCTTATCCAATATGATGACCAACTTGAATTTGACTGATATGGAGACCTGTTATAAGCTCATCCGAACCAGCATTGCCAAAAACATCACCATTAAAGAAAAGAGGTTTGGAATCGAACCTGAAATTACTGCCAAACTTGCCAAAATCAAACATATCAAAATTTACGAAGTTGGAATTTCGTATTATGGACGAACCTATTTAGAAGGGAAAAAAATAGGCTGGAAAGATGGATTTCGTGCGATGTATTGCATCCTAAAATACCGATTTAAGAACTAAGTTCATAGTTTGAATAAATTAATTTAGAATCGAACTTGTTTGATTCATTAATGCCTTGTAAATCAATTAGGTATTTTTTGCAAAAAGTTTTTTTTAAAAAACCAAAAAAAAACTCATATTTCGTTCTTTTAAATGGAAATAAAAGGAGTATCTTAGGCGAAATAATCAATCTAGGATAAAAAAAAACAGATAAAATGAGTGAAATTGCTAAATTAGAATTGGGTGGAAAGATTTTTGAATTTCCCGTAATTACAGGCACTGAAAATGAAAAGGCAATCGATATTTCTAAATTACGATCGGAAACAGGTTATATTACTTTAGACAAGGGGTATAAAAATACAGG
>JADZFJ010000159.1 GCA_020849935.1 Crocinitomix sp.
TAACGCATTCTCCGTCACTATAGAAAAGGTGGAGTTTTGTGTTCGAATCACCTATTGACATTGAATTGTTAATAAGTACTGATTAAATTCACTTGACTGGTGTCACTCTTTTTAGTAATTTTCAGAAAACCTTAAATTTTGACCTACTATGTTGGAATTGTGCAAAGAGATTTTAGTTAAAGTTAGTTTTGATAAAGTTTTATTTCAAAAGGAGTTATCAAAGGCTCTTAAATGGATAAAATCAGATGAGATTGATGGGTTCAAAGAATGGTGTTTAAAAACTTTTGGGAAAAAATACCCTCAAATATTAGAACTACATTTCAAAGAGTAAAAATCAGAAGGGACTTTTTAAGTCCCTTTTTTATTTCAATCAAATCCGATAATAAATTAGCAATTAGTTTTCATTTATTGGAGGAAATTGATATTTCGTTGAAGCCCTTTTAATTTGGTTCTTTTGATTGGTGAATGCCTAAAAACTTTACTAAACGTTTCTTGGGTTAAGTCTATTAAATTGATTCCATTTAATTCTTTTATCGGGTGAAAAGCAGGCTCTTGATGAGGCAGTGAAAAACGATTCCAAGGACACACATCTTGACAGACATCACATCCAAAAATCCAATGATCCATTTTTCCTTTAAATTCCTTTGGAATTAATTCGTCCTTTAATTCGATGGTTAAATACGAAATACATTTAGAACCATCGACAACATAAGGCTTCACGATGGCCTCGGTAGGACAAGCGTCGATACATTTTGTGCAAGAACCGCAATGGTCCGTTACAGGATGATCATATTCCAAATCTAAATCTATGATAATCTCCCCGATAAAAAAAAATGAACCCACTTTTTTGGACAGTAAATTCGAGTGTTTTCCAACCCAACCTAACCCTGCCCGCTGCGCCCACGCCTTATCTAAAACGGGAGCAGAATCTGTAAAACATCGTGCGGACAGCTTTTCACCGACTGTTTCTTCTATGTCTTTTAATAATAAATCTAACTTATCTTTAATAACCTCATGATAATCATTTCCATACGCATATTTAGAAATTTTCATCAAGCCATTTTTAAACAAATCTTCTTCAGGAAAATAATTTAACAAGACCGTTATCACACTTTTGGCTTGATCTACCAACAGAGCAGGATTTACCCGTTTATCAAAATGATTTTCCATATAAACCATTTTGCCATGAAAATCATTTTTTAACCAAGATTCCAACTGTTTCGCCTCCTTTTCAAGAAATTCAACTTTAGCAATTCCGCATGATAAAAAACCAAGCTCTGACGCCTTTTGTTTAATAAAACGAGAAAGCTTTTGGGGATCCATTAGAAGAGACCTCCTTGTTGGTAACCCATTGTACGACCCAAATGTTTATACGCCTTTTCAGTCGCCTTTCTTCCCCTTGGCGTTCTTAATAGATAACCTTCTTTAATCAAATAAGGTTCGTAAACCTCTTCAATCGTTCCAGGATTTTCGCTCACAGCCGTCGCTATGGTAGTCATTCCAACTGGTCCGCCACTAAATTTATCAATAATTGCGGTGAGGATTTTATTGTCCATTTCATCCAAACCATTCTGATCCACATTCAATGCTTCAAGTGCGATAATTGCAATTTCGACATCGATGATTCCATTGCCTTTTATTTGTGCAAAATCTCGCACTCGTCGCAATAAAGCATTGGCAATACGAGGAGTCCCTCTACTTCGTCGCGCAATTTCCATCGCTGCATTTTCATGAATCTCCATGTTTAAAATTCCAGAAGCTCTAGTGACGATTTTAGAAAGTACTTTTACATCATAATATTCCAACCGTGAATTTATGCCAAATCGAGCTCTTAAAGGGGCTGTTAAAAGTCCTGAACGTGTTGTAGCACCGATTAATGTAAATGGATTTAAAGAGATTTGAACCGTTCTGGCACTTGGTCCAGTATCGATCATGATATCAATCATAAAATCCTCCATTGCCGAATAAAGATATTCTTCAATGACAGGACTAAGTCGATGAATTTCGTCAATAAAGAGCACATCGCCCTCCTCCAAATTAGTCAAAAGACCAGCTAGATCACCAGGTTTATCCAATACAGGTCCGCTGGTAATTTTTATCCCAACCCCCATTTCGTTGGCGATAATATTTGCAAGCGTTGTTTTACCAAGACCTGGAGGGCCATGAAGTAAGACATGATCCAAAGATTCTTTCCGCAATTTAGCCGCTTGCACAAAAATAGAAAGGTTATCAGTTACCTTTCGTTGGCCAGCAAAATCATTGAACGATTTGGGGCGTAACACATATTCAAATTCCTCTTCCCGAGAAAATTGTTCTTCATCTCTATAATCAAACGATTCCAAAATTCAAATTTTAACTAAAGATAGGTCGAATTTGTGATCCTTACCACGAAACCACGCGATAATTATAAACATCAAATTATGGACACAAAAAAAACCACCTTTCAATTAAATGAAAGATGGTTTTTCAAAAATATTAATTCAAATTAATGTTCGTGTTCGTCTTCTCCAAGAGGAACAGTTTGAGGAATATAATCCTCTTCTGCACCAGGCTTAGAATAATCATACGGCCATCTGTGAACTTCAGGCAATTCGTTTGGCCAGTTTCCGTGAATGTGCTCAACAGGTGTAGTCCATTCAAGTGAATTTCCTTTCCAAGGATTTTGAACAGCCACTTGACCTCTGAATGTGCTATAAAAGAAGTTAAATAAGAAAATCAACTGAGCTAATCCACCAATAATGGCGAAAACAGTGATTACGATATTTAAATCCATGAAAATTTCAGCTTGATTAGTATCAAAACCTTCGTAAACACTATAATCATAATATCTTCTTGGTGCTCCACCAATACCTACAAAGTGCATTGGGAAGAACACACCATACGCTGAAACTAAGGTCAGCCAGAAATGCACCATTCCAAGTTTGGAATTCATCATACGCCCGTACATTTTAGGGAACCAACGGTAAACACCAGCAAACATCCCAAAAATCGCAGAAAGTCCCATTACCACGTGGAAGTGAGCCACCACAAAGTAGGTGTCATGCACCGCGATGTCTAACGCAGAGTCGGCAAGAATGATTCCAGTTACCCCTCCAGTGATGAAAGACGAAACCAAACCAATCGAGAACAACATAGCTGGAGTGAATCTAAGATTACCTCTCCAAAGCGTTGTGATGTAGTTAAATACCTTAATCGCAGAAGGAATCGCAATTAAGAGTGTAGTAAATACGAATACCCCGCCTAAGAACGGATTCATTCCCGAAATAAACATGTGGTGACCCCACACGATAAATGATAAGAATGCAATCGCTAAAATAGATCCAATCATCGCGCGGTATCCAAAGATTGGTTTACGTGCATTGTTAGAAATAATCTCAGAAGTTAAACCTAGCGCTGGTAAGAGTACGATATATACTTCGGGATGTCCTAAGAACCAGAATAAATGTTCGAATAACACTGGAGATCCACCAGATTGCTCTAAAACTTCGTTCGCGATAATCGCGTCATTGATATAAAAACTAGTTCCTAAACCACGATCCATCAACATTAAAACCACCGCAGAAACTAAAACAGGGAAAGAAAGAACCCCAATTACCGCAGTGATAAAGAAAGCCCAAACTGTTAACGGTAAACGTGTCATTTTCATACCACGAGTACGTAAGTTTAAAACAGTTACGATATAGTTCAAACTACCCAATAAAGACGAAGCGATGAAAATTGTCATTGACAATAACCAAATCGTCATCCCTGCACCAGAACCAGGAATAGATTCTTCATAAACAGAAAGCGGCGGATAAATTGTCCAACCAGCGGAGGCAGGTCCTGTCTCAAGGAACAAAGAATACAACATCAACGCACTGGAAATAAAGAATAACCAATACGAAATCATATTCAAAAGACCAGATGCCATATCCCTTGCACCAATCTGCAATGGAATTAAGAGGTTACTGAATGTTCCAGACAATCCGCCCGTTAATACAAAGAATACCATGATTGTTCCATGGATGGTTACAAGTCCGAGGTACATTCCACGATCTAAAATACCATCTGGTGCCCAAGTATCACCTAAGAAAAAAGAAAGTACACCACTACTTTCACCTGGCCAAGCTAATTGAATTCTAAATAAAATAGAAAGAATTACGGCTACCACCGCCATGAAAATAGCTGTAATCAAATACTGCTTCCCGATCATTTTATGATCTTGCGAGAAGATGTACTTGGTTATAAAACTCTCCTTATGGTGATGTCCGTGATCAGTATGAGCTGTTGCTGACATAATTTATCCTTTATAATGTGTTTTTAAACTTATTTAACTTGTTTATTAATGTCCGTTTCCTGCTGGATGTCCACCTTCTACATGAGTATCACCTTCCGCATCATGATCACCCCCGTGATGATTCACCTCAGGCATTACCATTCGTTTGATGTCGATATTTGCAGGAGCTGCAATTGAATCGGTTAATGCTAAAGATCCATCTGTTACTTTCCAAGCATCGTATTCAGCTTTTGTACCAACAACCACGGCCATGTTCATATTCGAGTGAGAAACCCCACAAATTTTATTACATAAAAGAATATAATTAAAATCAGGGTTATTGGTTTTTTCTCTCATTTCTTGTGTCGTATAGATAGGTTTTACCTTTAAGGTAGTACGTTGTCCAGGAACACAGTTCATTTGAGCTCGGAAATGAGGGAAATACGCCGAGTGAAGTACATCTTGTGATCTAAGCACAAAGAAATACTCTTGATCTTTAATTAAGAAAAGCGTTTTAGCTGTAAAATCGTCGTTCGCATAGGCCAATTTCTCAGGTTCGTAAAGATCAATCATTGTGATGATTCGCTCACGAATTCTTTCCAATTTCTCCACTTTCGCCAACATTTTATTCAAATTAGCTGCTGAAAAAGCTACTTTTCCTTTTGCTTCATCATCAATTTGTTTGTGAAGTTTTTCAATCTCTTGATTAATTCCGTGGATTCTCCATTGAATACTATTTTTAGAAACAACTCCTAAAGAATTCGTATAAGTCGCTTTGGTAGTAGTATCTTCAGCAGAACCAATTAATTTATAATCTGAATAACCAAGTTTATTATCATCTCCAGAATAACGAGCTGTCCAATCAAATTGTTTTCCATAGATTTCAACCACGATTGCATCCGCAGAAGCAGGCCCAGTAATATTATTCCAAGTCATCAAACCAAGAATGATAATTACGGCTAAAACACCAGCAGGTACGACGGTCCAAATCATCTCTAAACGGTTATCATGCGGAAACCAATGTGCTCTTCTTTTTGGATCATAAGCATATTTCCAAGAGAAAACAAATAATAAAGTATTTGTTAAGAGGAAAACCAAAATAATAATCCACCAGTTCAGATTGTATAACCAATCAATTTCTAATCCGATTTCAGAAGCTGCATTTGGCAAACCACCTCGTCCATATTCGAATAACATGTAAAAGAACGACCCAAAAAACACCAACAAAAACGCAAGCATCAAAGATGCGTTGATATTGTTTACTCGAAGGTCAATATCTTCTTCTCTTTTCCCACTAAGCTTAGTAGAAAGTTCATACACACGCATTATTTGAGCAACAGCTATTACAACTAATACGATTACGACTAAAACAACAAATTTCATTCCCATTTCTTACTTCTTTTAATCTAGCTATTAATTAAATATGGTGATGTTTACTTTCATCCAAATAAGGGTGATTTTTAGGCATCAACGGTGCTTTTGTCAAGGTTCTTAACACAACAAAAGTGAAAGCTCCTGCAAACATTAAGAACAGACCAATTTCCATGAAACCGATTGAACCGTGTTCTCCCATTGTTCCAGGTGTGATCATCATGTAAACATCCGTCCAGTGACCAATGATAATGGCAATACACACAAACATCAAGATTCCAGCGTGTCTTTTCGCATCAGCAGACATCAAAATCAACATTGGAATAATAAAGTTAATCAAGAACATTCCCCAGAAAATTACTGGATACTCGTTAATTCTAATGACATAATAAATAACCTCTTCTGGAATGTTTGCATACCAATACAACATCATTTGCGAGAAGAATAAATAAGACCACAAGAAACTAGTTGCAAAAATCCATTTCCCAATGTCGTGGATGTGACTGTCATTTACTTGTTGCAAATGTCCTTTTTTCTTCAAGTATAAAACAACCAACATAATAGTTGTCATTGCCGTACACCACATACCTCCGAACACGTACCATCCAAACAAGGTAGAAAACCAGTGAGGATCGACAGACATAATCCAATGCCAAGACGAAGTAGAGCTAAAGTATCCAAACAATACTAAAAATAAAGCCGCTTTTGTAAAGTTTTTGAAGTGAATTTTAGTACCACCTTCAAGATCCTCTTGTAAACTTCTTTTTCTAAACCCGCGGTAAAAGAAAAAATACGTTGAAAAATAAATCACCGTAACCACCCAGAAAAAAGGTGTGGTTAAAAACGGAGCTTTGTTCGCAATAATAGTATCATGCGCAACAATTTCTGAATCCATCCACTGATAAATGTGACCAGTGTGATGACCTTCTGTTGTCAATGCTCCAAACCAACCGCCATCATTCATGGTTAACAAAGCAAATAGCACGATCAACACCACAATCCCTACCACGACATACGAAGCTACGCCTTCCACTACTCTTTTCACTGCAACAGACCAACCAGTTTCGGTTGCATACTGCAATGCCAAGAAAAATAA
>JADZFJ010000160.1 GCA_020849935.1 Crocinitomix sp.
ATCACCGAAATCCCAATCCCAATCAGTAATTGTACCACCACCAGGAATTGTAGAGAAATCAATGAAATCCACCTCGTTGATGATACATGTACTACCTAATCCATCTGCCGAAGAAACACCGTCAACTTCGTATTCGAAATCTGCCACTGGTTGCGGATAAACTTCAACAAAAAAGGTTGCTTCATCATCCGGACATGGATCGATTCCATCTACAGTATAGGTAAACTCATACGTTCCAGCCAAGCCAGCTACGTTTAAGATACCTGTAGCGGCGTTAAATTGACCAGAGAATGTTACTTCGTCAAAAGTTCCAAGTGGGTTTGCACCGTCTGAAATTAAGTCGTGTAAATCAACAGTTGTTCCAGCTGTTCCGCAAAGTGCGATTGTTGAATCGTCACCAGCAGCTCCAATTCCTCCGAAATCGATTTCAATAAGCACCGCGTCAAAACATCCTCCTGCAGTATCAGCAATCATCAACCAAACTTCATCATCTGGTCCCATCATTGGACCTGCAAAAATAGGATCTGTTTGTGTTGCACTGTCAGGCATTTCAGAGAAGAACAAAATGACGGTATTATCGATGTCATTAATATCTTCGAAGATCAAATCAGTGATGTCAAATTCTTCACAATAAGGTCCTGGATCGGTAATTTCGATTTGTGGTCCTTCTGTAAATTCTACTACAATTGTTTTTGTGATTTCACCTTCCAAACAATCAGAAACTGGCGTTCCAGTCACAGTATATGTGGTTGTTTCCGTTGGATTTACCACAATAATTGGTCCATCAGTTGGCATGTCTGGATCAATAGGATCTGATTCCCAAACCCAATCATAATCACCTGCATTTGGTCCATCAACCGTTAAAGTTACTGGATTTCCTTGACAGCTTTGAGCAGTGTCAATTGTTGGATTACATTCGTTAATTAATCCACCACCTAAACCACCAGCTGATTCATAATCAATATAATATAAACTTGAAAAGGCACCTTCAACGGCATCTGAACTTAATACAATTGCATAAGTAAAGTTAATTGAATCACCAGCCGCTAAATCTGATTTGTGAGCTAAAGAAATCGCTTGATCCGCAGTAACTACTGCACCAAGCACACCTGTTAACCCACCAGTTCCATTCCAAATATCAGAACCATCTCTGTTTGAGAATCCACCATGCGATACACGGAAAGCATCACCCAAAGCGCCGAATCCCATATAAGAAGGGTGAGGCAAAGGATGGGTTGCAGAAACTAAAACTTTTTGACAATCCAACTCTGGTTGTGATTCAATGGTATTGGTTGTAGAATAATCAAATGAAATTGATACGTTATTATCAGGGTCAACATTTCGGTAATAATAAACATCTGTTAAATCAGATGCAGTCGTGTTGATTAAAGTTACCTCTGTGGTATAGAACAAAGCTGTTGTTACTAAGTGATATTTAACATTTACAATAACTCCTGCAGCAGAACCTTCCCATTCAACCGTGATACAATCTCCTTCCACAGTATGTGTAACTGGTTTAAGAGGATCTTTAATTACCCCCCCAACGTCGTAATTGTTGCTGTAATTTACGCCAGCAATTTCAATTCCCCATCCATTTTCTGGAGTGCCGGGTACGAAGAAATCGCCATCAAATAATCCTACCCCCCAACCAGTATCTTCTGGATCTGCAACGAATCCACATGCAGTTGCTCCTCCACCACCACGAGCGTGAAAACCAGCACCAGCAAAGGTTCCTTCTTTACCTTTTGGCCCATCAACAGCCACATTCACCAAATCTCCCATTAGTTAAGCGTTTCCAGCAACAATTTGCCCATAAGCGCTCGACCCAAGTAGAAATACCAAGGCAAGAATGAAGCTTGATTTTAAACTTTTTGTTAATAACATAATTTTATTTTTTGTAAGATTTAATGACAAAGACTTAAAAGGTATGCATTCCACCATTCAAGGTCTTTTGCACCATTGGTTCTATCCAAATAAACGTGGATATAAAGTTTTTTACTTGCAAAATCTGCTACATAACTTACCAAATTATTGGAGTAGAAGCCGCAAAGTTTTGTTGCTTGTGCTGCATTTGTCCAGTTTAAATTTGTCGCATCCGCCACGTAATATTCCTGAACTGGTTTTGTATTGTCTAAAACGACACAAAAATTTCCTGTCACCGTTGCCACACTTCTTTTACTTGGTCCTCCATCTTGCGAAAAAGAGAACGAAGAAACAGAAATAGCTACTAAAAGGAGTAATTTCTTTAAATTGTTCATTTGTTTTATTTTTTTAAAAAGTGTAAAATTATTAATAAAACCTAATACACGATTGTTTTCAATTAAGTAGACTCGATTTGGTTAAAAAAAGTTGCGTCAAGAAAATAAAAACTTCAATTAAAGTAAAAAAAATCTTGTGCCCTTTTTCGGAGAGTAGTTTTTTGATTTGTTGAATGCCCTCTGACAGAATAATTACTTTGGTCTGCCTTACTCGACTAGAATCAAATAAAAAAGGGGATCACCAATGGCGATCCCCTTTTTTATATTAAATCTTTACTAATTATTTACTTCCGATAATTTGCAAGCTACCTTGTCCAGCAAGTTTTTCACCATTATCCGCTTTCGCTTCATAGATGTAGAAATAAACTCCGTCTGAACATTTGCTTCCACTCATGTCAGTTCCATCCCAAGTTCCGTTTGGTGTAGAGATTTCTCCCACTTTTACACCCCAACGGTTGGTGATGGTTACACTCAATTCGGAAATTGAAGCCGATTTGAATTCAAATGTAAATACATCGTTGTTTCCATCGCCGTTTGGACTGAAAATGTTCACCCCATCAAATGCAATTGGTTCAAATACAGTGATGACCTTACAAGTTGTGTCTGAACAACCATTTTTGTTGAATGCAATGAGACATACATCAATGGTGTAAGAATCACCTCTTGCTTGATAAACAGTGTCTAACGTTTCAAAGAAGTCATGTGAAATATACCAATCCGTAGTTGGACTGTCCATGCTCCAGAAGAACGTTGTATCCGCCAATGGATCTAATGGATTTGCGAAGTATAGTGAAGTATTGGTGAAAACAACCTCTACTGGTGCAGTACCTTTTAAATCAAAGTTCAATTGTGCCGAAGTCACATCAAAGTTCGCAATTGGATTCAAGGAATCAACAGTGATGATTTGAGTAATCACACAACCATTTGCATCCGTTGCAGTAATTCTATAATCACCAGGATTTCTTCCTCCCCAAGTTGTATTGGTAGTAGTTGCTCCGGTTGTTAAATCTTCCCAAATGTAATCGTAGTCAGGTGTTCCTCCAGAAGCTGAAGCATAAACTTGACCATTACCATTTTGGTATCCGAATAATCGGCAATAAGCTGGATCATATCCTGTATCTTCATTGAAATACAACAAAGGTGGTTCAGTCATTGTGATGGTAAGAACATATGAACATCCTCTAGCATCATTGATTGTTAAGACATATTCACCAGCAGTTACATTCACTGAATCTGCGTCAAAACCATTCGGAACATCTGTTTCAGGTGCCCAGAAATACGCCATTGGATTGTTGATGTCTTCTCCAGTTACAGAGTCAATTACAATAATTCCAGGATCTCCGAAACACAATGGAGGCATAACTCTAAAGAAAGGCTCCAATGCAGGTGGATCTATAAGTACAACTGTTGCGGTAGCCGTACATCCTGATCCGTCAATAACGTTCACAAAGTAAGTACCAGCTGGCAATGAGTTTGCAGTGGTTGAACCATCCGCATTTAATACAGTACCCCCAACGTTTGTA
>JADZFJ010000161.1 GCA_020849935.1 Crocinitomix sp.
TTATGGGAATGATTTTTGGTCCATATCGCTACAAAATAAGAGAAACAGTCATCCACCTTCCTAAGTTGCCAAGTGCATTTAATGATTTCAAAATTGTTCAAATTTCAGATATTCATTCGGGCAGCTTATACAATGTGAAGGCGGTTAACAAAGGTGTGGATATGATTTTGGGGCAACAACCCGATGTTATTTTTTTCACAGGTGATTTGGTCAACGATCATGCCGAGGAAATGAATCCTTTTATGGATACATTTTCGCGAATTAAGGCACCAATGGGTGTTTTTTCTATCCTAGGGAATCATGATTACGGCGATTACACCTCTTGGCCGAGTGAAAAGGATAAAAAAGAAAACTTTGAACTTCTGAAAGAGATTCATGGTCAAATAGGTTGGCGTTTATTATTAAATGAGCATCTTTATTTGGAAAAAGGAGATGATAAAATTGCCTTAATTGGGGTAGAAAATTGGGGCATGGGTTTTCATAAAATGGGTGATTTGGCGCAGGCGCACACGGGCACGCAAGCGGATGTTAAATTATTGTTGTCTCACGATCCAACGCATTGGGACGAAGAAATCACGAAATTTTATTCGGACATTGACATCACTTTTAGCGGTCATACTCATGGTGCTCAAATGGGGTTTGAATGGGGTAAATACCGATGGAGTCCGATTCAATTAAGATATAAAAAATGGGCCGGTCTTTATTCCCTTAAAAACCAATACCTTTATATCAATCGAGGATTTGGCTTTTTGGGGTATCCTGGGCGTTTAGGCATTTGGCCTGAAATCTCTGTCATCACCCTAAAGTCTGGCTTAGATTAGGTTTGACACCAAGGACTGCCAAACAGGAAACAACACTTTATAACAAGATCACAGTACAGGTAGATTCTCCTTTGTTTGAGGGCTATATTTCACCTAGTTCGGTTTATTTAACATCCGCCAAACTGGTTTTAACATTGTTTTTACACTTTCTACGAATCTTTGAAAATGCTCAGGTAAGCCTGTTTAAGAGGGATTTTATCAAATGTGGAGTTATAAAACTGTCATAAAGAAGTATTTAGTTGAAACCATTTCAAAAAAGAGGAGTACATATATCTAAACCATTTAAACTAATTTTATGAAAATGTCAATTTTAACAGTTGCGATACTTTTGGGAGCGTCGACAACTTATGCTCAAGACCTTGTATCAAAAAAAGGAGAAAAATATTTGCCAGTGGCTGGTGATTGGGCTATTTCTATCGATGCTACTCCGCTTTTAGGATATGTTCAAGGTCTTTTCGGATCTGAAGGAACAGGTTCAGGAGGTTCTTGGTCGTTTTTGAACGGTAACAACGTAATCACAGGTAAGTACTTTCTTAAGGATGACCTAGCTATTCGTGCAGGAATTAATCTTGGATTTACTTCTGTAACTTCACGAGCTTACACATTTACATTAGATGCAAACGGTGTACCTGATATAAATGCTAATTTGGTAGTTGATGAAAGAAAGACTTCTTCGACTAACTTGATGTTGACCGGGGGTATGGAATGGCGTAAGGGTGCTACACGGCTTCAAGGATTTTATGGTGGTGAATTTGGAGTAGGCTTCGGAGGTGGAAGTAATACCGATTATACTTACGGAAACGCTTATACTTGGAACGGTACAACAGGTACAGCAAGTCAAACTCATGCAGTTGACGGAAGTACTGACATTGTGAATGTTGCAATCAAAAGTGGTCTAATGGTTGGTCTTCGAGGATTCATTGGCGCAGAATATTTCGTGATGCCAAAGTTGGCAATTGGCGGTGAGTTTGGATGGGGACTTGGTCTTCAAACAACAGGTACAGGAACAAGAACAGATACGCGTATTGAGCCTAGTGCAGGTCAAAACACAGAACAGTTCACAAGAGAAACTATTGCGGGCTCAACGGCTTTCGGAATTGGAACTGATAACTCAAATCCCTTCTTTGGACCTGCTGGCTCATTGAAAATAACTTTTCACTTCTAAGAATTTGAAATAATCATTGAAAGGGATGATCTTAGGATTGTCCCTTTTTTTTTGACTAAAAGTTCTTATTCATTCAAAAATCAATACCTTTATCTCAATCGAGGATTTGGATTTTTGGGGTATTCGGGGCATTCAGGCAGTTGGTCTGAAATCTCTGTAATCACGCTAAAGTCTGGTTCAAACTAGGTAAAATGGAAGAAGTCATCAAAGAATTTTATACGGCCTTTCAGCAAAAAGACGTTGAAAAAATGGTTGCTTGTTATCACGATGAGGTGGTGTTTGAAGATCCAGCATTTGGGAAATTGACAGGCGATCACGCTAAAAATATGTGGCGGATGTTGTTGTCAAATAATACTAATTTAAAAGTTGAATTTTCAATTCCTGATTTGGAACCTAAAAATGAAGCGAATTGGGAGGCATTTTATGTTTTTTCCAAAACTAATCGACCAGTTCACAATAAAATTCATGCGAAATTTGAATTTTTGGAGGGTAAAATCAGCAAACATACCGACCATTTTAATTTAAAAGTATGGGCAAAACAAGCCTTGGGTTTTAAAGGGGGATTGATTGGTGGAACTAACTTTTTTAAACGTAAATTAAATCAGCAAACAAATCAGCTTTTAACCCGATTTGAAAAAAAATTAAATGAATAAGAACGAATTAGCGCAACGTATTGAGGATTTTTGGGAGTGGTTTGACGAGAACCGAGAGGTCATTCAGCAGGTGGTGAGCGAATCTCAACACCCGGAAACAAATTACATTGTCGAACAGTTAGATCAGCACTTGCTTGGTATGGGCAAATTGAAATGGCAGTTAGAGAATCCGCATGAATCAAAGTTTAACCTTGTCCTATCTCCCAATAACGACCGAAAATTATTGGAAATCACACGCGCAATTATTCAAAAGGCGAATCGGCATCAAGATTGGGAATATCACCACGCAATTCCATTAAAAGAAACGTTTGAAGTGATTCTTTACGACAATGAAATGGAAATAAGAACAATAATCGCCCATCATTGGAATGTTATCCCCCTAATTGAAGCTGATGGGAGGTGCGAATTATTAATTGAAGCACCTGAATTACTTGATTTGGACGAAGACACCCAATTGATTGCTGTTGATTTAATGTTGACGGATGTTTTGGGTGAAGAGCTAAAAATCAAACATTTATCTGGATTTCAAATTCTTGAATTTGTGGAAGACGATCAAGTAGAGGAGCTTCTACCGCTTCAACAATTGAGGCAAATCCTTACCCGTTAAACTTAGATTTCTACCGTTTATCAAAATCGCTTTTCTTTTAACCCTAAAAAAGAGGGCTTTCAAAATATTACTCCTATTTTTACAAACTAGCATGAAAAAATCGTCTATGAAAAATACGTTTCTGAGTTTGACCCTCTTATCAGGATTGTTGTTCGTTTACTCAAACAACCTTCTTGCTCAAAAAAATGATAAAAAAAAGGGAGAACCTCCTGTTGAATCTTCACCAGCGAAAAAAGGAGATATTCAACCTTATACAAAGGTGATTACCAAAGAAGCGATTTCCGATGAAGGCCTTTTTAAAGTGCATAAAGTGGATAAATCTTATTTTTACGAAATTCCAGATTCGTTGTTCGAACGCGAAATGTTAATGGTGACCAAAATTGCCAAAACAGCAGCAGGAATTGGTTTTGGAGGAGGTACTCAGAATGAACAAGTTTTGCGTTGGCAAGTGAAGGATGAAAATGTGTTGTTGCGTGTGGTTTCTTATGATATTGTCGCGACAGATTCTTTACCAGTGCACGAAGCGGTGGTGAATTCGAATTTTGAGCCTATTTTATTCATGTTTCCAATCAAAGCGTACGGACCAGATTCAACTTCTATCGTCATCGATGTTACGGAATTAATCAGCACCGATATTGCAGCAATTGGCTTACAATCTTGGATGAGACAACAATATAAAATTAGTCGTTTGGATGATAAACGATCTTATATCGAACGGATTAGCAGTTATCCAATTAATATCGAAACGCGCCACGTAAAAACATATATTGCTGGTGCTCCACCTTCAAATTCAAGTTTAGGCTCCATCTCTGTCGAAATCAGTAATTCAATGATTTTATTACCAAAAATCCCAATGAAACGTCGTTATTTCGACCAACGTGTGGGATGGTTTACCTCTTCGCAAGTCGATTATGGCTTGGAAGCGCAAAAAAGTAAATCGGTTCAATACCTTGACAGATGGCGTTTAGAGGTAAAACCTGAGGATGTTGAAAAATTTAAACGTGGTGAATTGGTGGAGCCAGTAAAACCTATTATTTATTATATCGATCGTGCAACTCCTGAAAAATGGCGTAAATATTTAAAACAAGGAATCGAAGATTGGCAAGTAGCCTTTGAGGCCGCAGGGTTTAAAAATGCGATTATTGCCATGGATCCGCCAACACCTGAAGAAGATCCAGAATGGAGTCCTGAAGATGCGCGTTATTCGGTTGTTCGTTATTTGGCTTCTCCAATCCCAAATGCCAATGGACCACACACCAGCGATCCTCGAAGTGGCGAAATTATTGAATCGGACATTAATTGGTATCACAATGTGATGACGCTTTTAAGAAATTGGTTCTTTGTTCAAACCGCCGCCATCAATATTGAAGCACGTGGGGTCGAGTTTAAAGAAGAAATAATGGGAAGATTGATTCGTTTTGTATCCTCTCACGAAGTTGGACATACACTTGGATTACCGCACAACATGGCGAGCAGCAATGCCTATCCAGTGGATTCGCTTCGATCAGCATCATTCACGAAAAAATATGGAACTGCACCATCAATTATGGATTATGCGCGATTTAATTATATCGCTCAGCCCGAAGATAAAGATGTTGCCTTAATGCCGGAAATTGGGGTTTATGATAAATATTCCATTAGCTGGGGATATCGCCCAATTTTGGATGCTGAAACCGCAGAGGATGAAAAACCAACCTTAGACAAATGGATTCAAGCGCACGCTGGTGATCCTTATTACCGTTTTGGCAGACAACAGTTTGGTAGCCCAATTGATCCAAGTGCTCAAACCGAAGATTTGGGGAATAATGCAATGAAAGCCAGTGAGTATGGAATCAAAAATTTAAAACGAATTTTACCTAATTTAATTAATTGGACTTCAGAAGACGGAAAAAATTACGATGAAATGGGTGAATTGTATCAACAAGTAATTGATCAGTTTAACCGTTATATGGGACACGTTGTTGCGAATATCGGAGGGATTTATGAAGTTTACAAAACCTACGAACAAGAAGGTGCAGTTTACACGCATGTCCCAAAGGCAACTCAAAAAGAAGCCATGAAATTTTTGAATGACAATTTATTTGTTGCTCCGGTTTGGTTGTTGGATCCAAATGTATTAAGTCGAATTCAATACGACGGTAGCATTGAAAAAATGCGTTTACTCCAAGTGCGCAGCATGGAATCAATTTTGGATTTTGGTAGATTGGCCAGAGCAATCGAAAATGAAGCAATTAATGGAGAACAAGCGTACACCATTATCGAAATCACCGAGGATTTAAGAAATAGTATTTGGACCGAACTAAAACAAGGAGGTTCAATACCTGTGTACCGCAGAAATTTACAAAAAGCACATATTATGAGACTGGGTTATTTGTTGACTGAAAATCAAGATTTAATGCCTGCTGAATACAGAGGTTTTATTAGTCGTACGGATGTCTTAGCGAGTCAATCTGATATTCGTTCAGTGGCACGCGCTGAATTAAACGAACTTAAAAAACAAATCAAAATTGCACTTCCACGAATTACCGATAAAATGAGTAAATTTCATTTAGAAGATGCAATTGCAACAATCGATTTGATTTTTGAACCGAAATAAATATTTAAAATTTAGACTTGAAGGGGACGATCGAAAGGTTGTCCCCTTTTTTTTGATGAATGCTAAATTTTGAATGGTTTAAGATCATTTTTCTTTTGGTTTTACTTTTAAATTGAATTTTTTAGCCCAAAAAAACCTAATTTTGCGAGATATTATGAAACTCCAAGAAAAGATAGCGCAGGTAATTCCTCATTTAAAACCAAATAAAGGAGAGGATGTGCTTCAAATGACCGAAGATATTTATCATTATTTTTCAGAATTAGATGATTTTGAGGTTCTAAGAACTGAATATGTTGGCGAACCTTCACGAATGGTGGTGGCTGCCTGTATTACGACAATGCAAGACCCTTTTTTTAAAATAGTGGTCGCTCATACCTGGCAAAATGACTTGGCTTTTGATAATCAATGGAGCGAATTTGAGGTCACGGACCAAGGGACGGTTTTTCGTTTTTTGACTTGGGAAGATGAGTATATCTGTGGCGAAATTTGGTTTGAACGCGCAAAATTAGAAACCATTTAATGTCTAAACCTGTCGTCGCTCTTTTTGGCGGTGGGCCAGCTTGTTTAATTGCTGCTTTTTTTTTGGCGGATCAATGTGAGGTTCACCTCTACGAAAAAGGAAAATCGTTAGGGAGGAAATTTTTAGTCGCTGGAAAAGGTGGCTTTAATTTGACAAATTCAGCAACCGGTGATTCGTTGGAGGAAGCGTATTCTTATCACCCGAATTTAGCTAAGGCTCTGAATGAATTTGATTCCACGGCCACGCGCGCATGGCTAAAGAATTTAGGTATCGAAACCTTTGTAGGATCGAGTGGAAGAGTTTTTCCTGAAAAAGAAATCAAACCAGCTTTTGTCTTGACAAAAATTAAAGAGGCCTTGGTTAAAAAAGGTGTTCAGGTACATTTGAATCATGAATTTGTTGGATTTAATGAAGAACAAATTCCGTTGATTACTTCCAATAACGAAACGAAAAAAGTTGTTGCTAATCACTGTATTTTTGGTCTTGGTGGTGGCTCCTGGTCAAAAACAGGAAGTAATTCAAAATGGTTGACCTATTTTGCAGCTCTTGGTATCAAAACGATTCCTTTTCAAGCTTCCAATTGTGGAATTGAATTGACATGGGATCCCATTTTTAGTGAAAAATTTAACGGAACACCATTAAAAAATATCGCAATTAAGGTAGACAAGGATTGGCGAAAAGGTGAAATTTTGGTGACCTCCTACGGCTTTGAAGGAAATGCAATTTATCCGAGCGTTCCGGAAATTCGCCAGCAATTAATGAAGGGTCAAAATGTAGAAATCCATATCGATTTAAAGCCACATAATTCGTTGGATGAATTACTTATAAAAGCCGCTCAAAATGGACTTAAATCAGCCGATTATAGTAAGGTGTTTAAGGTTGAACGTGGGGCGATTGAATTGGTAAAATCCATTTTGACAAAATCTGAATTTACCGATCCAACATGTTTTGCAAAAACTTTAAAAATGGCTACTTTTAAAGTGAATTCACTTCGGCCGTTAGACGAGGCGATTTCAACCGTGGGTGGTATTAGCATGGAAGAAGTAACAACGGCATTTGCAAGTTTAAAATTTCCACAATTTTCGTTCGTTGGCGAAATGTTGGATTGGGATGCGCCAACGGGAGGTTATCTTTTGCAAGGATGTTTTACAACAGGATATGTAGCGGCAAATCGGATCATTGATCAATTTAATAATTAAAATTATGTCATCAAATCACTACGAAAAGGAATTTAAACGCGAAGTTTTTTCGAACGAACAGCTCAGAAATCAAACCTTTGAATGTTGTACTTTTAAGAATTGTAGTTTCATTAATGCTGATTTTTACGGAACTATTTTCGAAGATTGTGATTTTGATACCTGCGATTTTTCCCAAGCTAAATTGCATGAAATTGCCTTGAGAAATGTAAAATTTGTGTCGTGTAAAATGATTGGACTGACCTTTGAGTCAATCAACCCTTTTCGCTCTAAATTTGGTTTTGAAAAAACGATTTTGGATTATTCTTCCTTTTATAACCTTGCGTTAACAACTGTTACATTTTCTGAATGTTCCCAAATTGGCTGTGATTTTTCGGGCGCGAATTTGTCGAAAGTTAATTTTAAAGAATCGATTCTCACAGATGCCGTCTTCAATCAAACCAATTTAACGGATACTGATTTTAGAACGGCGCAAGGTTTTCGCATAAATCCGATCTTGAATAAATTAAAAGGCGCAAAATTCGTAAAAGAAAATGTACTTGGACTTTTATTGGATTTTAATATAAAAATCGAGTGATTACGGAGCTTCCGACACGAAATAGCTAAAAACTAATTAGTTATTGAAGTGCATTTCGTCGATTTATTATGCAAGCATATCTAATTATTTGTTTTATTGAATACTTCTTGCGTATCTTTGTGCAAAATTTTTAGATATGCGATTGACCCATTGTGAAATTGGTAGGATAGATTTGGTAGAGAAAAATCTACTTGAAGTGAATATTGAAGCGGGAACAAAAGTTGATGTGATTAATTTAATAAAGTTTAAAAATCTCGTTAACGAACTGTCAAAGACAGAAAAATTATATGGTATTTTTAATTGCGGTGCGTACAGTGTAATAACAAAAGAAGCCCGTGAATTGTGTGAAAATGAAAATATGGACCATCTGTTTTCGGCAAAAGCTATCGTTGTTCACGACCTTGGTCAAATGATAGTTGCGAAACATACATTTCGGATGGCAAAAACGAATGTTCCAACACGTATTTTTGTTGAGAAAAATCAGGCGCACAGCTGGTTAGAAGCGCAACGAATTAAGGTTGCTGATTTTCAAATTATTAGTAAATAGTCACGATTTTTTTTCAATTATTACGCCTACAATCAACCATTTTTCTGACAATTTTATATATTCGTCACCGAAAACTATAAAAAGTGATCGACCACGAAAAACGCTGTGCTTATTTTTTTTAAATAAGTTTTTAAACCACCCCGGCAAAGGCGCTGATTTAATTAACCTTACCGAGTTTATTATAGGATTTGAGTTGAAATTAATGATGTCTCAACATGTTTAGGTATTTCACTAAACAGAGACTAATGAAATAGTTTTATGATTGAATGCGATAAGTCAACAGTTAGTTTGTTAGAAGATGATATTCTTTTGATAAATGTAAATTCGTCTGATGATTTTAATCTTCTTGACTACAAAGAAGTTAGACTAGCATCTATGCGGTTAGCGCACAATAAGCAAGTGTTTAGTTTGATAAATCTAGGTGATACTACCGTTCCAAATCAACAAGCTCGAGAAGCGTGTGCAACGGATACTGGTAATGGCTGTTTATTGGCCGAAGCTATTATTGTAAAAACCTTAGGTCAACGTATTGTCGCAAGGGATTTATTAAAGGCAAAACGCAAACAGATTCCAGCAAAATTGTTTACCAGCATGGATAAGGCAATGGTTTGGATCAAACGCCTTAAACAAGATTACAAAATGAATTAGATTTTTGCCTTGCGATAGGTATCGTAGATACTGAAGTAACGCATCACATTCTTCCAATCTGTCGGCGAAGGATTTAAGATATAAACCGGAATTTTTCCTTCCATTATTTTTTCGTGTTTCACACTTTTAAAATCAAATTCTTTTTGTTCTAAATCCAATTGTTTTAATTGAATCATATCTCCTGAAAAACTAATATATAGTGCCGACAGATAACCATTTGATTCTTTTGAAAGAACCATATATTCGTTTAAATTTAAACCTTTATAAATAACTGGATTTGTTTTATTTGGTTCATATAAATACGATTTTTGAGGAAGTAAAAAATAATAGGATTCTCCATCCAATTCCACCATCACGGAATCATTTGGAACCACCCCATGTAGATAACCTTCTCTGATGGTGTACTTCGAATTTTCTCTAATCTCCGTGCGACTGATGCTCAAAACCGTATTTTTTTGGAGGTAAATACCTGTTTGATCAACAATCAAATCGTTACCAGCTGCCACGCGCATGTCATTTTCATTTTTTCCCACTAAATTATACGTGCCATGCAATCGCTCGTCAATTCCATTTAGTTTTTCTGTGGCGGGTTTGGCATTCGCATTAAAATAAATCGAATAAATATCTTCCTGCTCTTGCGAAAAACAAGAGAGGGTAAAAAAGCCAAAAAGGGTGAA
>JADZFJ010000162.1 GCA_020849935.1 Crocinitomix sp.
AGGGTGAAAAGTAACCGCATAATTTTTCTTAAAATTAAACCAAATTCTGGATAAAGGGGACGATTTGATCATTTTTTTGAAATAAAAATAACATTTTAAGGAAGAGAAAGATAGCGCGATGATTCGAGGTAAAGCATGCAATAAATGTTGAATGAACGACAACAACTCCCAAACTTTTAATTATCTTTGGCACTCGACCCCGTTTAAAATTCTAGTTTATTGTTCTTATGGAAAAGAGATGGGTTCTCAAAAAAGATGCTGAAACCGAAACAATCATTCAATTGATTGAACAGTTGGGTGTTTCACGGCCACTTGCAAATATTCTCGGACAACGTAAAATTGCTAATTTCGATCAAGCTAAAACTTTCTTTCGTCCCGCTTTAAGCGATTTACATGATCCTTTTTTATTGGCGGGAATGAAAGATGCTGTGGAAAGAATTCATAAAGCAATTGCAGAGGGTGAAAATATTTTAGTGTACGGTGATTACGATGTGGATGGAACCACGGCCGTTGCCACGATGTTTATGTACCTCACACGTTCCTATCCGCAAGTTGAATTTTATATTCCAGATAGATACACCGAAGGTTATGGAATCTCGATGCAAAGTATTGATTTTGCTTTGGATAATAGTTTCTCCTTGATTATTTCGCTGGATTGTGGAACTAAAAATCTCACCGAAATCACCTATGCAAAAGAAAATGGAATTGATTTTATCGTCTGTGATCACCATTTGCCTGGAGCAGAATTGCCAACCGCCATTTTATTAAATCCAAAACAAAAAAATTGTCGTTATCCATTTAAAGAGCTTTCAGGATGTGGGGTTGGATTTAAATTAATTCAAGCTTTGAATGATGCCGACAATCAACCCTTCGATGTGATTGAAGATTTATTGGATTTGGTTGCCATTAGTATTGGTGCTGATATTGTTTCGTTGGCGGGAGAAAATCGTATCTTGACGTATTATGGTTTGCAAGTTTTGAATTCAAATCCACGCCCAGGAATTAAAAAAATGCTCAGTTTGGCCAAGTTTAATGGACCTATGACGATTACCGATGTCGTATTTACGATTGCTCCTCGAATTAATGCTGCTGGTCGAATTGCTTCGGGGAATAATGCCGTGAAACTTTTACTTTCTGATTCGGAAGAAGAAGCGAATGAGATTAATCTTTCTGTCAATTCGAACAACGAAACGCGAAAGGGTTTGGACAAAGAAATCACTCAAGAAGCACTGGAGATGATTGTTCAAGATGATTGGCTTTTAGAGGCGAAATCTACCATCGTTTTTAATAATAATTGGCACAAGGGTGTGATTGGAATTGTCGCCTCTCGATTGATCGAACAGCATTATAAACCGACCATTGTTCTTACCGAAGCAAATGGGGTTGCCGTTGGTTCGGGGCGAAGTATCAAAGGGTTTAATCTGCACGACGCCTTGGAAAAATGTTCAAGTGTACTGACGCACTTTGGTGGACACTATTACGCGGCTGGGATGACTTTGCCCATTGAAAATATTCCTGCATTTAAGTTGATGTTTAATTCAGTTGCCGAGCAAATGCTTTCACCTGAAATGTTGATTCCCGAAATTGAAATTGATACGGAAATTGAGTTTCGTGATATTTTTGAAAATCAAATCGGTGGAATTCCAAAATTTTACCGGGTGATGAAACAATTGGCTCCTTTTGGGCCAGATAATATGGCGCCGGTTTTTGTAAGTCGTGGGGTAAAAGACACAGGTTATTCGTCTTTACTTAAAGATGATCACGTAAAATTGTCCGTTCGACAAGCTGATTTTCCTGATCTTGTTTTAAATGCCATCGCCTTTAATTTTGGTCATTTATTTAACCGAATTTTAAAAGAGCAATTCGATGTCGTTTACACCATCGAGGAAAATTTTTGGAATGGTAAATCATCCCTTCAATTAATGGTGAAGGATATTCGCTTTCCTTATAAATAATCCAAATCCAGAAAATCTTTTTTACTGTTTTTTCTGATTCTAGTTGTCAATTCATTTTTTCTGCATACATTTGTAAGTGATTACTCACTTTTATGACAATTAAACAAGATCAAATCATCAAAACAGCGTTGGAGTTGTTTGCTAAAGAAGGGTTTCATGCCACTTCGACTGGGAAAATAGCCCGCATGGCAAATGTTTCAGAAGGCTTGATATTTCGGCATTTTGTCAACAAAGAAGGCTTGTTAGAAGCGATTTTAAATCAAGGTCAACAAACCATTCAAGCAATTTTTGAAAACATTGCCAAAATTGAAGATCCAAAAAAAATCATCGAAGCGATTATCGAATTGCCTTTTATGATTCATCCAGACGAACATAATTATTGGCGTCTGTTATACACCTTAAAATGGCAACAGAAAAAATATGATCGGGTAGGGGTTGATTTTTTGATGACTGTTGCCACAGACGCCTTTGAAAAATTAGGCTACGAAAATCCAACTGCCGAAGCTGAGGTGTTGGAAATGATCCTGGATGGTGCCGCAACGGTTATTTTATTAAAAGGAAATCGATATGAATCAGAAGTCATTATAAAAGCAATTAAAGAAAAATATAGTAAACAATAAACAAGTAAAATTATTAAAATGAGCGAGATAGATAAAACAAAACCCGTCATGGTAACAGGTGCAACTGGCTACGTGGCTGGGAGATTAGTAGAAAAATTATTAAATGAAGGACTCACCGTTCATGCCCCCGTGCGTGATTCAAGTGACAAGTCGAAAACAAAATATTTGGACGAAATTGCTGCCAAATCACCCGGTAAAATTGTGTATTTTGATGCGGATTTACTGAAGGAAGGAAGTTACGACGAGGCGGTGAAAGGCTGTGAATTGATTTATCACACGGCTTCTCCGTTTACTTTAAATGTGAAAGATGCTCAAAAAGATTTGGTTGATCCTGCGTTAAAAGGTACAAGAAATGTCTTAAATGCAGCGAATAAATCGGACAGTGTGAAACGTGTAGTTTTAACGAGTAGTTGTGCGGCAATTTATGGAGATAGTGTGGATGTTTTATCGATGCCTAATCAACAATTGACCGAGGAAGTTTGGAATACTACCTCTTCTTTAACACATCAACCGTATTCTTAT
>JADZFJ010000163.1 GCA_020849935.1 Crocinitomix sp.
AAGTTCAAATAGCAAGTATAAAATATTTTCGAGGAAATTAATTTCTGGTGGTCAACGCTTGCCTGAATTTTCGCCTCGTATTACTCCTCACGTATTGTCTGACAAAAATGCGGTGTTGGGACAGCGCAATAAATCTCAAATCAATATTTCTGTGACACAACAAAGATTGGATAAATTTGTCGACGACCTCTTAATTTCTGAATTTTTACCGGCGAGTGTGGTCATTAATTATCAAATGGAGATTCTTTAGTTTCGTGGCACAACTGATTTATTTTTAACCCATCCAAAAGGTAGAGCAACGTTTAATATTTTAAAAATAGCGCGTCCTGAAATTGCGTTTGAATTGCGCAATGGGATTTCGAAAGTCATTAAAACCAAAAAACGTTTTCGCAAAAGCGGGATCGAAATGACCCCCATTAAAAGTAATTCTGACATCAAAATCATTAGCATTGAAATCGTTCCACTCGAAATCGAATGGAATGAACCTGTCCTTTTAATTCTTTTTGCCGAACATGAGCAAACAGAAAATTATTTTTCTAATGCCCATTCTTCTGGTGAAGAAGTGTCTTTAACCAAAGACCGAAGAATTAAGAAATTGGAACAAGAATTGGCAGCCGCCCATGCCGATGCTTTGCTGATTGCGCAAGAACAAGAAATCTTTACAGAAGAATTGCAAAGCGCCCACGAAGAAGTTGTTTCGAGCAATGAAGAATTGCAAACCGTGAACGAAGAATTGGAAACCTCGAAAGAAGAAATCGAATCGGCTAACGAAGAGTTGACAACCACTAATCAAGAATTACAAACGCGGAATGATTTGTTAAACGAAGCGTATGATTATTCCGAAGCTGTGTTTGCAACCATCCACGAACCGATGTTGGTTTTGGATAAAAATCTTCGGGTAAAATCTGCAAAGGATCCACTTTTAGTTTTGTGATGCCTTTTGGAAAAACAACGATCAAAGCGAAAGCGGTGAAAGAAATTCAACACATCAATTCGGTCCGCGTTCCTATTCGAGTTTTAGTGGCAGAGGATGTCGCTTTGAATAAATTATTGATCAAAATTATCTTAAGTCATTTTGGGTTCGAACATGAGATTGTAGACAATGGTAAATTAGCCATCGAAAAATTGAAAACAGGGACGTATGATCTAATTTTGATGGATCTCAATATGCCCATTATGAATGGATTTGAAGCGACAGAATTTATTCGCAAGAAAATGAAAAATCAAATTCCAATCATCGCATTAACGGCTGATGTTACCACCGCTGATATTTCTAAATGCAAAAAATTTGGAATGGATGATTATCTTTCTAAACCTATTAACGAAAATTTGTTGTACAGTAAAATAATGGAGTTGGTTCAAAAACAGAAATAACTTGCCTTTACGAAGTAACTGTTTGAATTTAGTTTTGAATAGAACCTCCTTTACGAACAATTTATTTTAAAAAAGTAAATCAGCTTTGTCGCTTTTAATATGGGCCTTTATTAGACCCATTCTTTAGATTTTCCCTAAATCATGTAACATCTACCCATAATTGTGTAACATGATGTTATCCAATCATCCTCACCTTTGCCAACAGAAACTAACGAATCATTTAATCTAAAAAACACAAAATGAAAAACAATAAAACCATTCGAAAATCACTATTTCACGCAACCTTATTACCTACAATCATTGCTGTGTCAAGCTGCACTAATAATCAAGAGCCAAAGGACAACGTAGAAGTTGCAGAAGATATTAATGATGCAACATTTGATGACAAAGACCGAGAAAATGATGCTGAATTTTTAGTTGAAGCAGCTGAAATTAATTTGGAAGTCATTCAGCTAGGACAATTGGCCCAAGAAAAAGGCAAATCAGCTGATATCAAAGAATTAGGAAAAATGATGGTGGAGGCGCATACTAAATTATTGAACGACTTAACCACACTTGCCAACAGCAAACAAATCACCATTCCAACTGCAGTTTCAGACGAATCAAGAGAAGAATTTAATCTTTTAAACGAAAAACTAGGGGTTAATTTTGACATAGCTTATGCCGAATTGATGGTAAGTGGCCACAACGATGCGATTGACGCTTTTGAAGAAGCTGCCACTGAGTGTGCAGATATGGACATTAAAAATTGGGCAACGACAACGCTTCCCGAATTACGGTCGCATTTGGACCAATCAATCGAGAGTCAAAAAAAATGTCTTGCTAAGTAAAAAAAGTTATGGGAAATCTACTATATATTATCGCTGTAATTATGATTGTCTTATGGGCGGTGGGATATTTTGCCTATAGCGCAGGATCAATTATACACATCCTTTTGGTCATCGCCATTATCTCCATTTTGGTGAGAATTATCTCCGGTGGCCGAACCATTAATTAACCTTGGTTCGATTGCTTAATCCTAATTATTCTTTTCGATTGGGTCAGCAGTCAACAACAAATCAAATTTAATAGTTAAAACCATTCAGTATGAAAAATGAAAAATCAATTGAGGTGCTAACTACCCTCATCACCATCAACAATGATCGGATTGAAGGCTATGAAACGGCTTCAAAAGAGAGCAAAGAATCCGATTTAAAGTCGTTGTTTGCAAAATTTATAGCTACAAGCGAAG
>JADZFJ010000164.1 GCA_020849935.1 Crocinitomix sp.
ATCGAATTCGCGAAAAATTCACCCCATTGGTTTTGTTATGTAAAAAACTAAATCGGGCGATGCGAATTGGAACCAACCACGGCTCTCTTTCGGATCGAATTACAAGTCGATACGGTGACACACCCGAAGGAATGGTAGAATCAGCCATGGAATTTATTCGGATTTGTGAAGACAATGAATTTTACGACTTGGTAATTTCCATGAAGTCGAGCAATACGCAAGTAATGGTGCAAGCTTATCGCATTTTAGCCAGTAAAATGTTGGAAAATGGCCGCGTTTACCCTTTGCATTTAGGTGTTACCGAAGCTGGTGAAGGAGAAGATGGAAGAATCAAATCTGCGGTTGGAATTGGCGCACTATTAACCGATGGAATTGGAGACACAATTCGTGTTTCATTGACAGAAGAACCTGAATTTGAGATTCCCGTGGCGCGAAAATTGGCCGTGCATTATGGCGGAGAAGGATATAACGACAAACCAATTGATGAATTTACAGGTGATCTGCCTTATAATCCATTTGAATACAGTCGCAGAAAAACCAACTCAATCAAAAATATTGGCGGTCATCATGTGCCTGTGGTCATGTCAAAATTAAACCAACCAGGACCCGTTAAACCAAGCTATTTTTATGCTTTCGGATATACCTATCAAGTAAATGATGATAAATGGCATTTGAAAGATCAAGTCTCGGACTACATTTATACTGACAATGAAATCCCTGAATTTGAATTGCCTGGAACGTTGGGAATTATTTGTAATGCATCCATTTGGCAAAACAAAAATCAAGTGTATCCTATTTTTGACTTACACGATTTTTTAGAGGCGGAGCATATTTCTGATGAATTAAATTTTGTTTGGATCAATGGAGATCAATGGCCAGCAGTGGCTGAAATCCAAAAACAAGCAGATAAATTTAATAACGTCGTGTTGGTTTTGCGCACGATCAACAAACGACCAGCAGCCGAAATGCGTCGGTTTTTTATGGAATTAATGCAACGAGAAGTGCTAAATCCGGTAATTCTTGAACGATCTTTTATTGGTTTGGATGATGAAACCTTTCAAATTAATAGTGCCGCCGACCTTGGTATTTTGTTTTTAGATGGCATGGGAGATGGCATATTTCTAACTGCCGAACAAGGCTCGAGTTTACAAGTCATCAACTCGACCGCTTTTGGAATTTTACAAGCTACCCGTACCCGAATTTCTAAAACAGAATACATTTCATGTCCTTCGTGTGGCCGCACTTTGTTTGATTTACAAGAAACGACAGGTAAAATCCGTGCTAAAACAAGTCATTTAAAAGGCTTAAAGATTGGGATTATGGGGTGTATTGTTAACGGACCTGGTGAAATGGCGGATGCTGATTATGGGTATGTTGGCGTAGGTAAAGGCAAAATTAATCTCTATAAAGAAAAGACCGTTGTCAAAAAAAATGTTGCAGAAGATGATGCTGTGGACGAGCTTATCAATCTAATAAAAGAATATGGGGATTGGGTAGATGAAAAATAGAAGAACCAAAACCTCGACAATAATGGGCATGAGAATACTTTTATTCTTTACCTCAGTTTTTGTTATGTTGATTGTTGGTTGTAGAAAAGATCCAGTCTACAAAGCTGAAGATAATCCGGCTTGGGATACCATTTCATTCTATAAATTAGGAAATTATAACGAACTGTATCAACAGTCGTCCGTAATGGTTAACATCGATTTTTTATCTGAAGATAAAATCGTATTCGGCGGGCAAGTTGATCCTTTATATTCTAATGGGTTACTCCTTATTTCAAATGATACAGGAAAGTCTTTCAGCGCGGTTGCCTCGACGTATGAAGGTGGAAATCTTAAGCTCTTTTCCTTTCCAGATGAGCAAACAGGATTTGCTGCTTACAATAGTTTAAGTGGTTCGGCATTCATTAAAACAACGGATGGTGGTCTGACATGGAATTCAAATGTTTTACCTTTTCTTCCGTTCGGAGCCATTCACTTTTTAAATGATACACTTGGATTTCTGAGTGGATATATCACGGTGGATGGAGGTGAATCTTGGATGTCTCAAGGACTTTCAGAAGTGTTAGATTATGAGTTTGTCAATTTTAATGTGGGATATGTTATCAACTCAAATAACGAACTTTATAAAACTACTTCATCGGGTAGTTCTTGGAATGTAGTACATACATTTACAACAGATAGTGTATCTTACGCTTCGAAAATGCAATTTTTGAATGAGGAGGTTGGCTACATAATTAATGCCTTTGGATTACAAAAAACAATTGATGGAGGTGTTACTTGGCAAACTCTTTTTAATGATTCTCCAAGGGCAGTTTATTTCAAAAATGATCAAATAGGTTTTGTGACAAGCGCGGGGAAAATTTACAAAACTACAAATGGTGGAACAAGTTGGCAACTGAATTACGAAACGCCGATCATTACGTTTGAGAGTATAGATGGCAAAAATGATGTCGTAATTGCGGTTGGAACCCAACTTGGATTGGATCAGATGCCAAATAGACGCTGCTATTATGTGCGCACATCCACTTTGGGCGAATAATTTGATAAATGGTTTGAAATAGTTGGAGGATTTTTAGTTTGGTTCGGAGATCATAATAAGTTTTTCAAACAGAACTTGAGAAATGGCGGATGCTGATAATGGGTATGTTGGCGTAGGTAAAGGCAAAATTAACCGCTATAAGGAAAAGACCGTCGTTAAAAAAAATTGGCAGAAGATGATGCGGTGGATGAGCCTATCAATCTCATAAAAGAATATAGGGATTGGGTGGACGAAAAATTGACCCAAGTTTAGTCTAATAAATCTATGTTTTCTCGTTGTTTGGCTTCTTTTAACGATCCTAGAATAATTAAAGCGGTGAAGAAAATAACGTTCAAAAACTCGAAAACATAACCAGGCCACAGCACTAAATCGTCTGGTCCTTGATAGGTAAAAATATGTAATTTCATCACCGAAAAATAGCTTGCAATCCGCAAAAATGCCATTGTTACAATCAGAAAGATTATTGCTAAAACCTGATGTATTTGTTTACGCGAAAAGAAAAGCAACAGAAAGATCATTTGGATGAAGAGATAAACAAACGGATAAATTAATTCACTTGGATACGTATAAAAATAGGGGTTAACTTCGCCCGGTAGCAAAGGAATCGCATCCGAGGTCCACGGAAAAAAACAGGTGATTAATCCTAAAACAATACATGTGATGGTTGTAATCCATAGTGCCTTGGCAAATGCAGGGCGTTCATAGGTGTGTGGATGTTTCGGCATAGTTCGCTTAAAAAGTAAATGATCTAATTTAAATGAAAGATATAAATTTTTTCAAGAAAGTTTCTTTCGTGACTTCATTATTCCTCACTCATACTTATTTTTTATAGATCAATTGTAAAGCAATAGTTTAATTTATATATTAGTTTTAAAATTCGATCGAACAACTATGTTAAAATCAACAGTCTCCTTCTTCATTGTCGCTTTAGCCGTTTTTCAAACATACGGACAAGTCACAACGTTTGAAAA
>JADZFJ010000165.1 GCA_020849935.1 Crocinitomix sp.
ATTCTCATAAACTATTTCTTCTAGGTTTAATATTATTTTATTGTTGTTGCATTAATTACCAATCTGTTAAAACTTCTTCTAATTCGTACATGCTACTTTCAAGGGACGAATTTGGAGCCTTTATTAACGGTAGTCCGTTAACGAATTGTTATAAATATATCATTTTTTTATTCAATTGACGTAAATTTGCAAAGAACAATGATATAAATTATAAAAGATGATTAGTACACAAGCTAAAGGGATTTTAATCCCGGTTGGGGGGAATGAAGACAAGGGTCACGAGGAGAATGAGATGTACACATTAGAATTTATTCAGGAAGGAATTTTATTTCATGTTGTCCGTGAGGCGGGGGGGGTAAATGCCAAGATTGTGGTAATTCCGACCGCATCAAGTATTCCGGTGGAAGTTTGTGAGACCTATCGTCAAGCGTTTGCAATGTTAGGCTGTTTACATGTTGATTTTTTGGATATTAGAACGAGGGAGGAAGCGGAAGCTCCAGATGCGTTAGCATTAGTAAGAGCGGCAGATTGTGTGATGTTTACGGGGGGAGATCAATCTAAGATTACCAATTTTATTGGGGATACCTTGTTGCACAAAATTTTGATTGAAAAATATTCCAACGAAAAATTTGTGATTGCAGGAACAAGCGCAGGAGCAATGTGTATGTCTGAAGAGATGATTACGGGGGGAAATAGTTCTGAATCGTTCCGAAAAGGGGTAGTTGGCATGGGAAAAGGCATGCGGTTTACACCCAATTTGATTATTGATTCTCATTTTATTCACCGCGGGAGATTTGGAAGGTTGATGGAGGCGGTCGCACGTTTTCCGCAGTTAATTGGAATTGGGTTGGCCGAAGACACTGGATTAATTATCCGAAATAACAGCGAATTTGAAGTGATTGGTTCTGGGATGGTCATTTTATTTGATGGCAGAAATATTTTGCACAACAATATTGAATTACTCAAAATGGGGACACCTATGACTCTTACCAATATGACTACTCATGTGCTTGCGAATGGAGATAAATTTGATTTAAATACACGAGTGATCAAAGCTTTACCGATTTCGTCTCCGTTTATTTAAGGTTGATTTATTTCTATTCCTTAACATTAAACAAGCTAAAACGTAAGTTCGACCGAAGGATCCCAAAAAACTTTGTCAAATCCAATGATTTGGTCATTACTAATCTGATGCCCTTCAGCGATTAGTTTTTCCTCCATTTCTGTTGGTGTCGAAAAGTGCATTTTTCCAGAAAGTAATCCTATTCGATTGACCACACGATGTGCAGGAATTGACAACGTACTTTTATGTGAAGTATTCATTGCCCAACCTACTAGGCGACTTGAACGTTTGGCGCCCAAATAATTTGCAATGGCACCGTAAGAGGTTACTCTACCAACAGGAATTTGCTCAACTACTTGGAAGACGTCTTGGTAGAAATCGCGTTTTTGATCCAATTGAAGAAATTTAAGAGGTGGAAACGTTGAAATTTTTTCTGCGTTCCTACAGTTGGATTAATCCAATAGTAAGTTGATTCAGTGATTCGAAGATAGAGCTCAGGTTCTTTGTTGAGCGTTGCTAATCTCTTATTTGACAATAAAATATAATAACCTTTAAACTGACAATTTAAACGCCGTTGTTCATCTTTGATGGTAAGTATGGTTTGCACCGAATAATCCCCTTGATATTTGCACGAATCCACAAATTTTTGATTGGTCCGAAACCCTTTTTTCAAAAGTTGACTTTGTGTAAAAAGTTGATCCTTTGAAATCTTATCTAAACTAAGCGGTTTAAAAACTTCGTCGTTTGGGCTGAAAATTTCGAGCAAAATTCGTTCTTCTGCTAATTGATCTAAAAAAAATAGGTTTTTAATTTCTCCCAATGCTTCATCTGCACAGGAAAAACGAATTGATGACAATTCTTCTTCGCTATTAAATTTATTGATCCCCACTCCCTTTATATATCTACTAATACTAACGTTAATATTTAGTTGCCGTTGCCTAATTTAGAAAAAAAAGTGGTGTTATGAAATTTTAAATTTACAATATTTGATCGTAAATCCTTTGGCAGAAAAAATTGTTTCATAATGTGTTTTGATTGAGAGGATTTCTTTGGTTTCTTGATCCAATGAATCTGGCATTTCTTTATACAAGTCCCAGGTCTTTTCCAATAATTGATACTTATTATCCTCAATCTGTTCCAAGGTAGATTCAAAAAGTAGGTCACTATCCGTTTTTAGGTGAATAATTCCTCCTGGTTTTAAAAACTGACGATATTTATCGATAAAAACTTTCGAACTCAATCGTTTATTTGGTTTTTTGGGTTGAGGATCGGAAAAAGTTAACCAAATCTCCTCTATTTCATTTTCACCAAAAAAGGTTTGAACGAAATCAATTCGACCTCTTACAAAACCAATGTTTTGAATGTTCTTTTCTTCCACCACATGAGCTGCTTCCCAAATTCTTGCTCCTTTAATGTCCACTCCAATGTAATTTTGATGTGGGTATTTTTTTCCCAAGCCTATGGTGTATTCCCCTTTCCCACAGCCAAGTTCGACAATGATCGGGTGGTTGTTTTTAAAATAGTTCGCATGCCAATTACCTTTCATTTTAAAGGTATCGGTTGTTACTTCTTCAAAATTTGGTTGAAAGACACAGGACATTTCGTCCATTTCTTTAAAACGTCGCAACTTATTTTTCGCCATTTTAAAGGAGGTTATTTCTGCTTTGTAATTCTTGCGTTAATTCTCGTAAGAGATCCATTTTAGCATCTTTTACGTCTTTATTATTTCGCAAATATTCGGTTAAAACTAGCAGTGCATCAAATAATTGATTCTCGGAAAATTCTTCTTCAACAGATTCTACAATCGACAGACACTCTAGCGCATCCATCATTTCACCTTCTGTTCCGGCAATGACAATTTCTCGCAAATAAGGTCGATAATCCAAACCTGAACTCCAAATTGACACGAGCAAATCGTGTCTCAAGGCAATAAACCGCGGATCTGAAAGAGCTTTGGCAATTTTCTCAGGAACTTTGGTTGATTTGGTGGTATTTAAAAGATCAATGATTTCTTTTCTGACTTCATTCACCGGATTTTTTGACAAAAGGAGCAACAAAGGTTCGATGGTATTTTCATTTCCATGAATTTTCAATGATTGAATGGTTGACACGAGTTTTGCAGGATCATTTTCTGATAAATCATTTAATAAACCTTGAATTTTCAATTCATCTACTTTTGCCTTTTCTGCCATTTGCTCTTTTTTTTGAAGGGCAAAGATACGATTTTGTATTTAAAACCCCAGTTCGACTCTAAATTATACCGAAGACACAAATAATATAGTCCACTATCAATTTCATTTCATTGTACTATTTATTTGTAGTTTCGGCATTAACCAATCTAAAATTATAAAATAGATGACGCTATTTTATAATTAGATTTGGTATTACCCTCCAGAATTTATTAAAACCAGACTGATTAGCCCTGTTCTTTTGATTTAAGAATTGATCTAATAAAATCGAACTTAAGTTTGAAACAAAAAATAAGACTTCTTCTGAATTTCGTCAAAAGAAGTCTTAAAAACAAACCTATAAGCCGGGTTCTGTATTTAAAGCAATAAATTGCGGTAAATTCTTGTCATTTATCTAGGCCTAAGGTCACCCTTAGGCTCAATCCATCTACCCTCCAAGATCAGCCGAGCAAGCTTCAAGCCTTGGTTTACATGATGTTTCAACTCATAAGGTTTACCCTGCCCCATCAAATCGCTTTGTGGGCGGTGGGCTCTTACCCCACCTTTTCACCTTTTCTCAATAGCACACGTACTGTCGAGTAGTTTATTTTCTGCGGCACTATCTGTCCCCATTGTTATTGCTAACAATAAAGCCTTCTCGTTAAGAAGTATGATGCTCTTTGTTGCCCGGACTTTCCTCTCTTAAATTTAAGAGCGACAAGACGGTTTGTTCCTGCAAAGATAAGTGATTAATGAAATAATCTCTTTGTTTTATGAAGATGTTTGAAGTAGAGATTTGTCTCATGAACCAACTCGCAAAATTGCAGTTAGTAGAAAATGGCATTATTTAAGCCGATATTAAAATAAAAAGAGGCTGGCCTAATTTCTTGATTTTCTTGAAAGAGGTATTGGCTCCCGTCTTTTGCAAT
>JADZFJ010000166.1 GCA_020849935.1 Crocinitomix sp.
CCGTATTCGCCAAATTTTAAGTCAATACGAAGATTCTTCCAGAAGTATGCGGAAAATTAAACGTGCCTTGGCTAAAATTCAAAATAAAGACAAAGGTCTTCCGCGCGCGCAAAGAAATGCCTTCGTTCCGGTGGCTTCTAAAAACGCACCTGCTAAAAAGAAACAAAATCCACCTACAAAAACAGTGGACAATACCAAAAAAAGAAAACGAATTGTTAAAAAAACAATCACTGAAGTTCCAAAGTTTAAGGACAATAATACCAAGTAAATTGGTGTAGATCATCTAAATATGTTCGCCAGTTTCAAGACAATTCTAGCAATAATTTCCTTTTAGAGTTCAATGAAATTGTTCTTGTCAACATTTCTCGCCGTATTACTTCTTCAATGCCAATCTCACGTCAAATCAGAAATTGATCCGACGAGCAAAGCTATTGATACATTAAATCCGATTATAATAGCGAACACCGATTCAATTGTTTTTGATTTTGATCAATTTAAAATTCAAAAAAACCAATTGGGAGAAATAAAAATCGGCATGACCATATCCGAAGCTGAATCGCATTTTAATGGCTTGGAAAAGAAGACAGTTGATCCATTTTGTTTTGGATTTGATGGCGGAGGACTCGCTTATCTCTATTCTGTGAACAGCGATCCTGTTTTTGGACTGATTCCAAAACGTGATAACGACACAGTGCTTTGTATCATAGCCGCCCATGAAAAACTTCGAACAACAAATGGGCTTAATCCAACTGTATTTGTACGAGAACTTCTCAAAGAATACCCTCAAATGATGATCGAATTAGATGTCATGAACATGTGGAATTTCTTTGAAGATGAAACCAATGAATGGCGTTTTGTCTTCGATCAAGTGCAAAATGAGGACATCGATTATGGAACAGATATTGAAACTCCTAAAAAACCAACAGATTTATCCATGCAATCAAATTGGATTACCATTTATTAATATAAATCGTTGCTTGTAATGATTCTTGAATTAAATGATCCTTTAAGTTTCTTAAGCGTCATTTTACGAATGACCTAATCTTTACTAATAAAAATAAACCGCCTTACCACCTTGGGCTTTAACCTCCGTTTCGCCAGGTTTAAAACCATCCATAAGCGGGAATTGTTGCTTTTTGAACAAAACAATCGTTTCTTCTGATTCTATTTCGGAATTAATCAACTCCCCATTTTTATTACATTCTTCTTTAATTCGAGAATGATAACCCGACAATTGAACTAAATCGTAAGTGTAGTTCTCACGGTAATCACACGACTTAAAGTTGACCAAAAGGGCATTCGCCAATTTCCATTCATTATCTCGCAAATGATATTCGTGTGTATACGACCAGCGATCTGCTTCTCCTCCATGATGATACACCATGATTTTTTGATTACTAATCTCCACTTTTTCAAATGGATCGCCTCCTACCTTGTTATCCTGACTGCTCATCACTGGACCAACAGAGGTATGCCATAAAGACCAAATCCCGTCCAATTCTACATAAATCCTCATTTCTCGTTCAGTACCTGCCGCTGTTAAGCGATCTGTATCAAAAACAACCACCTTTTCTACAATGCCATCCCCGTCCAAGTCACCCAATGCTTCATTTAATATCGTATACGTTTCTGGTATTTCGACCTGAGGAATCAAATCGGTGGAAGAATTTACCAAACTTGCCGAATCAACAGGCACTTCAAGATCCTCCTTTTGATCTTCTTTTTCATCGGCATTCGTATCTGAATTGCACGATGTAAATCCAAGAAGGAGAGAGCCTAACAAGAAACTAAAAATGGTGGAAGGATTAATACGGATACTATCAAAAGGGTGCTTCATATACATATTATTTGGTTTATGTTTTAATTATCAGCACAATATAGTAAAAAATTAGAAAAATCAATACAAAATAATTCTCTTTCTTGATCTCCCAACCTCGTCCTTAGCTAAAAAAGAGTCCCTTGTACAAATAATTCGGGATAAACGAATTCCTCTAAAATAGCTTCTGCTGAAACATTTTTGTTCAGATTTCTAATCACTGTATGCGCCTTTAACTGATTATTTGGCATTGGTTTTATCAGTTCTTTTATTTCGTGATCCGCTTTTGCATTCATCCATTGGTCTATGTCTTTTGGATCAAGAATTAACGGCATTCGTGCACCATTTGCTTTGGGATTATTGTGTATGTTCCGCATAAACGGATTTGCTTCGGTGGTAACTATTGAGGTTGAACGAACGATTTCGGCGGTTTCTTGATCCACCCATTCGTCCCAAATTCCACCAAAAATTAAAGGTTGATCCGCTTCGATATGCTGAATAAAATGCGGGAAAGTTTTTCGTTTAAAATGCAGATATTCGTAAAATCCGTCCACAAAAATTAAGCATCTTCTTTCACGCACAGCAATTTGAAAAGCTGGTTTCTCAAAAATGGACTCTCCTCTGGCGTTTAATGTTTTATTACGAATTTCATTGGCTTGATGGCGATCTTTCACCCACGAAGGAATCAAACCCCATGTCATTCTATCTGCAATTAATCGAGATTCATTATGTAGACAAAATAATTTTGGGTGATCAAATCCATTTAGATACGCCATTGGGGTGTTCACGTCATTCTCACTATCTTCTCGTTGACTTTTTTGCCAATCCTCGTATAATTGATCTATAATTTCCTGCGCATACCCTTCCCTAACCGCAGTTAAATATTTTTTTCTTTGCATTTGAGCAACACTGTAACACATTTGCCGTTTCTTTTTTATAGATCTGGTGAAATTACTAAAAAAATATCCTCTTTTGAATACTCAAAGGACAGAGTTTTACAAGAATGAGATACGATTGTTAAATAATCGCCGTTAGTAAATAAATGAACAAATGTTATCAAACACAAAATTTGTAGTAACTTCGTAAAAAATTTCATCATTGAAAAATTCAATCTTCACACGAAAATTAATGTTAGTGGTTTTACCGCTGATGTTGCTTCTTGGGATTAATTTTTTCAATACCAATGATATACAAGTAAAAAAAGGGCACGTTGCGGTTGGTTTTTTACAAAAAAAATCATCGTTTGATATTCCCGAACCTCCTCATCCAATAAGA
>JADZFJ010000167.1 GCA_020849935.1 Crocinitomix sp.
TCCTCCAGAAGGTGATGAAAGAATTTAATGAATCCTCTTTGGCAATTTGAAAAATCGAATCTTTAAATTCCTGGGATTGAGAAGGATTATTTTGTTCGATTTTTCGCTGGATTCGCTCATCTAAATCACCTAAATTATGGCTTGAAACAATTTGTTCCGCCATGTCGGTGATAATCATCGGAATTCCATTGTTTTCCTGAACAATCCGCAACACAAACGAATAATCGTCGAGTGGTTTATTGATTTCTTCGGTAGCGAGCGACCAAATTTTAACCTTTTGCCGATCGCGTTCTTTCAATTCTTGAATAGAAATGGCAAGTTCCTTAAAGGCAGTATTGGTCAGGTTAATTAATTCAGATTTCCGTTTGACAGCATCGGCCCATTGTTGAACTCGATCCAGTTCTTTCTCCTGAGTTTTGCGGACGATTTGAAAAGAAAACCACAACGAAGCCGCCACCATTAAAATGGCCGCACCGATTAGTACAATTTTCCAACGCTGTTTTTTATGGTATAAATTCATCCTGCTAACTGCCGTCTTAAACGAAGAAAGTTAAGAATTATTCTTGAACCTACTCAAAAATAACCTCTTCTTTGTCATTTTTCGCATCTTCTTTCAATTTATTGAAAAAACTGTCTGAGCGCGTTTTATTTTTAGGCTTCCTTCCCACCGTATCAGGTTGATCCATTTCTAAATCGGTGTCATAATAAATAAACTCTACCTCTTTTTTATTATCCACTTGCATGGTTTTAACCGTGGTGTCCTTTTGGAAAAATCCGAACTCCGTTTTCAAAATCGATTTAATGTCTTCTTTTTCACCCACCATCATCTCTTTTATGTCGTTTTTACGTTCGGTTTTATCCAAGCCAAAAACTGGATCATCAATGTTTCCTGTCATGGTGAGGTAGATTACAATTCCTAGTCCATCATCCGCGATTTTACCAAATTCGGTGTATTCAGGTACAGATTTTAACTGTTTAAATCTAAAACTAAAATGATATTCGACGTTGTTGTCAAAATCGTGCCAGCCAAATAATTCGACATCCAATGCATTGCTCTTTATCAACATTTTAGGGATAATGATCTTACGGTCACGAATTTCAATTTTATTGCTGAGTTCGGCAAATTTGAGGTGCATTAATTTGTCTTCAAATTTGTCAATATGTTTGTTCAACATTAATTTAAGGGCCGGGTTAGATCGTAAATAATCAGTGATGGCTTTCATTGTTTCCAATTCATTGAGTTCACCATTGGTGATTTTAATATCCGAAATGGCAAAAATGCGCTCTTCTGCGAGTGAAAAATAGGGATTAAACAACAATAAAAAATTCACATTGCCTTCCACTTTTCCTGCCAAATGTTTGTCCTGAATGGTTTCTTGTTGAAAATTGTCCCATTCAGCAAAGAGCTTCTTAATGTCGATGGCTGAAAAGGTCATATTGCCCTCAATACTATTTCCATTCTCCAATAAATTGGTCAATACGAGGCGACCTTTAACTAAACCACCCAGGGTATTCATTTGAATTTGATTCACCGTTGCCACCCGATTCGCCAACAAAAATTGTCCGGTAATATTGGTGAATTGATGTTTGTCCCATTTAAAATTCTTCACATTCATTTCAAGGTTCAAATTTAAATCGCCGGGCAATTCAAACATGGTCGGTGGCCCTTGGGTCTGTTGGTTACTTGGCCCTAAAAATTCATTTAAATCAATTTGGTTGGATTCTAAAGAAGCAATTAACCCTAAATTTCCGGTTCCTTCAATATACCCCATGATGTTTTTAAATGCCCCATTGATTAAAAGGTCGGATTTATTGGTTTTTACCGAGAGGTCTTTGGTGGCTGCATCGCGCCCACTGATTAAAACCTGTCCACTAATATCCGTGTATCGCAAGTGATTCAAGCGCGATTTAAAAGCAATTTTATTGAGTTGTAGATTTCCATCCGAACTTAAAATATGAATTTTATCTACGTGATATTCCGGGTCAAAAAATCGAACTGAGGAAGCCATGTCAAAACGCACTGTCCCTCCTATTTCTTCGACATCTTTAAAATTAAAAAAGCGATGAAATTCGGCTAAGTCTAAATTGCCTTTGACCTTGGTGGTGAGCAATGGTTTGGTAAAATCTTCAATGGTTCCTGTTCCGGAAAATTGGCTTTTCAGCAGGTTCATGCTGAATTTTTTGAAATTTAGATTCTCTAACCGTGAATTAAATGCATTGGCATAGTGTCCTAAAAGTTGGATGTTTTGAACTTTTAATTGACTTTCCACGTCGACCATTGTTCCATTTTGCACAGAAAAATCGGCTTCAATAGAAGGCATGGCCACATGGTTTAAAGGTCCTTTAATTTTCGATTTAAAATTCACTACCCCTTGCCCATCATATTTTCCTGCATAGTCCGAATCTTTCGGAATTACACTTGCAATCAACTGAGAAACTTGGATGTTTTTGCCCACCACATCCAAGTCGATGTTGGCTGAATCAATGGCGCCGAATAAATTAAACTCCATCTCCTCTAAAAATAAATCCCCTTTCTCAAACTTATAGGATTCCTTTTCTGAATTGATGTCCATATCTAAATTCAGACTTGCATTTTTTCGGGATAAGAGTGTCAACGAGCCACTTTTAATCCGTTCGACATAAAGTTCGGCTTCGGCATTTAAGGCATAATTAGTGGCCGCAAAATCGCCCCGAATCAAGGCTTCGGTGATTCCTATTTTATAATCTTGATTGGTGGATTGATTGTACAAACTAAAGGCCATGTCCTCCACCCGAAATAGCTCAAGCAGAAAACTAAAACTGCCCTCACTCTCAACGGTATCTTCTGATTCTTTTAAAATATTATAATTGACATCGCCATCTCGGGTGGTTTTCAGGTTCAATTGCCCTTTGTGAATACTTGCGCGCTTCACTTTGTAATCACCACTCCAAATATCCCAAAGGTTAAAATGGAGATATAATTCTTCGGCATAAAGCAAGGTATCATTACTTTCAACCCGATCAAAGGCATCTGCAATAAACACATTTTCAAAACCGATAGAAGCCCTAGGAAATTGATGGAATATCGAAACATCGATTCTGCCAACCTTTACTTCCTCTTTTAAATAGGAATTTAGTTCGGCGATGGCATATTCTTTTATTTCATCCTCATAAATATGAAGAATGACCGTAATTGTGGTAATTAAAAAAAGGCAAACGAAAAAAATCCAAAAAAGGATTTTTTTTGCTATTTTCCACACTTTTTTAACCTTTTCCATTGTGTCTAATCCTCATTAATTGTGGAAACAAGTACGAATGTATTTCAATAATAGCTTGACAATACGGTTTGGTTACCTATTTTTTCAACCTTAATAAGTTAGTAGACTTCAACGAAAAAGTCTAAACATGATTAATTCGTGGAATTTCAACTCCTTATTTTAATTTTTTGAGGGCGTCTAAACCTTCATTCACCTTGTCTCCAATCACCTCTTTATTGTCTCCAATTACTTCACCAAGCGTGTCTAAAGCCGTATTTAACACCGAATTAGAATCTGCCAATTGTTTGGTCGCTTCATTTAATCCTTGTTGCATCAAATTATTCATTTGGTTGATAGGAGCTGGTGGCGGCGGTGGCGGTGGTGGAGCGGGTTCGGTGCATGAACTTGCCATGGCGACAAGACCGATAACTATAAAAAATGTGTTCTTTTTCATTTTAAACTGTGTTTAATCAAATGTATGAAAAATCTAGGCAACTAAAATTGACGTGGATTAAAAATTTTAGTGTGTTATTGACACCTTAAAAAAATAAAAATGATTTAATCTAAAAAATGAACCTTTTTAGGTGGATTCTTGTTAGCTTTGAGTACAATTAAATTATTAATTAAAATATAGAAATATGTCATTTGAACTACCAAAATTACCTTATGCATACAATGCATTAGAACCACATATCGATGCGCAAACAATGGAAATTCACCACACAAAACATCACAATGCGTACACGACTAATTTAAATGCGGCCATTGCTGGCACTCCTTTAGAAAATCAAACGATTGAAGAGATTTTAGCAAATTGTGCTGACACTCCACCGGTTAGAAATAATGGCGGAGGTTTTTACAACCACAACTTGTTTTGGACCGTTATGTCACCCAATGGTGGTGGAGAACCAACTGGTGATTTGGCCAATGCGATCAACGCAGCTTTTGGCGACTTTGCAGGATTTAAAGATACATTTTCGAAAGCAGCAGCTACCCGTTTTGGATCTGGTTGGGCTTGGTTATGTGTTCAAAAAGGTGGTGCTGTTGAAGTTTGTTCGACTGCGAATCAAGACAATCCTTTAATGAATAATATTGGTTGTTCAGGAACGCCCATTTTAGGATTAGATGTTTGGGAACATGCGTATTATTTAAAATATCAAAACAGACGCCCTGATTATGTAAGCGCATTTTTTAATGTGATTAATTGGGAAGAAGTTTCTAGACGCTACGCTGCTGGAAAATAGTCTGATTTAATTTTTTTAAAAGCCGAAAGTTAGCCTGTCTTCTTTCGGCTTTTTTATTTTCAAAATTCGCCGTTGGTTGAATCATTCTTTTACAAAATCGTAGGTTAATCGTTATTATATATCGATTTCATCCAATTAAAAGGCAGGAATTGTTAAATTTACCGCTTCAATAGTGGACAAATATGGAATATAACTTTAGGGAAATAGAATCAAAATGGCAAAAAAAATGGGCGGATGATAAAACCTATCAAACGGTCGAAGATTCTACCAAGCCAAAATATTACGGATTATCAATGTTTCCTTATCCTTCGGGAGCTGGATTGCATGTGGGTCATCCCCTAGGTTATATCGCTTCTGATATTTATGCCCGATTTAAAAAATTAAAAGGATTTAATGTATTGCATCCA
>JADZFJ010000168.1 GCA_020849935.1 Crocinitomix sp.
AGTTCCCCAAGCTGTTTGTTTATCATAAATCATTTTTCCCAAATCCCAATAAAATTCAATAACAGCAGAATTTACCGCCATTGCGGCCTTCATTTGAGTTGCACGAATTTTGGATTTTATTTCAATAATCCAATTCTTATAATCTGAATCCATCAACATAAAACTGCATTAGTTTAAACTTAAAATTTCACGAATAAAACCATCACTCATAAATAAAACCATCACTCATAATTAATTCCAACTCAAATTTAATGATTCGCATTTTAACACTTAAAACTATTTTGATTTTTCTTTTTCTTTCAATAATATGTATCATATTAGAGGATTGTACTTGTAAAGACGAAAATAGGTTAAGTCGCTTGGAAAGAACACTTACCAATTGGATGAATTTCCTAAGCCGCAAACTGCGTGTTAAATAATTCAGTGCCATTTTTTCCTAATTTTAGGCAACATTTATTATTGGAATTTATCGAACTATGCACCAAGCCACACGAATGTTTAGTTGGCTCTAATTTATCCAATCCCCAAACCCATTTCTAATCATTTCCTCGTATCTTTGGAACATTAGAAATTGGACCATGGATTTACTAAAGGCGGTTTTTGAAGATGTTTGGCAAAACTTGCTTCATCCATTGCTTTATTTTACTGATCCGGGCGAGCGAATTAATGTTTTGTATTTGATTTCGTCTTTGTTGCTGGCCTATTACGTTTTTAAAACCTCGGCGCAAAATCTCCCTTTTTACAAGTACATTTTTCACAAAAAAATCTGGGCCAGTCGGTCGGCGTTTGTGGATTATAAATTGTTTTTGTTTAATGGGGTTTTAAAGATTATTTTAATTCTTCCGGCCATTAATGCGTGGCGCTATTTGGGGGTTTATACGAATGATTTTTTGGAAGAAAATTTTGAACCGAGTTCGATGCTCTTGAGTCAAACCCAAATTTTAATTGCTTATTCGATTGCGGTGGTTATTATTTATGATTTTGTGTATTATTTGGTGCATTTAGTGATGCATAAAGTGCCGTTTTTATGGGAGTTTCATAAGATCCACCATTCAGCTACCACTTTAAATCCAATCACCCAATACCGCCTGCATCCGGTCGAATTAATTCTGAATAACTTGTCGTATTTTGTGGTTTCGGCGGTCTTGATGGGCGTGGGCGATTATTTTTACCAAGGTGTCATCAACCAAGCGGTGTATGCCGAGGTGAATATATTTGCCATGTTGTTTTTGTTTTGGGGCGCCAATTTGCGGCATTCGCATGTGAAATTGAGGTATTTTAATTTTGTCGAACGGTTGGTGATTAGTCCTTTCCAACATCAAATTCACCACAGCAACAATCCAGCGCATTTTGATAAAAACCTAGGCGCAAAATTTGCCCTGTGGGATTGGCTTTTCGGCACTTTGATTCGATCTGAAAAACAAAAAACGTTGCGTTTTGGACTCGGATCGAAAGAATCGCAACACTACGACACCTTTTTAAAGACGCTTTATCAGCCTTTTAAAAAGATCTTTACTTGGCCTAAAAATCAATAAATGCAGAGGATCTAAAAAACTAAGAGGCTGCCTTGTTCAGACAACCTCTTGTTTGCTACTTGTACTGAGTCGTAAAACAATTCGTCAAGATGACCAAATTACCACGAAAAACTTTACTCTTAAACCAACCCAAAGGTTGTGTTGTTTTGCCGACCCAGATTGTAAAGTAAAAAACCCATTCGTTAACGAGTAATACTTTTCAATTGTTTTGGATATTAAGTACACCACAAATGTAAACCATCAATTTGGACGAAAAAAGCGTAGAACTACGCAATTTTCATAAATCTTTAAGAAAATTGCACTTATTTTTAAAATAATGCCGTCCAACCAGCTAAAAACTATTTTAAAAACTCAAAGTCAACCACTTAAAAAACCACAAAAAATAATTTAAGTCAAAAATAGCACCCAATTTCAGTGGTTTTAACAAAAATTAAAAGCTTTCATCCCCAAAAACAACTATTTTAGCACTTTTAAAGAATTATGAAAATTTGTCATTGCACCTCGGTACATAGCGCACTGGATATTCGGATTTTTCACAAAGAATGCTCGTCGTTGGCAGCTGCTGGTCATGAGGTCTATTTGGTGACAGCCAATCCAGACGATGGTTTGGTGAACGGGGTTCAATTTGTCTCTTCGCATTCTAAAAAAAGAAGTCGTTTGTTTCGGATTTTATTTACCTCGAAAGAGGTTTACAAAGCTGCCTTGGCCCTGGATGCTGATGTGTATCACTTACACGATCCTGAATTATTGCCGTATGCCTTAAAATTACGCCGCAAAAAAAAGGTGGTGATTTACGATGCACACGAAGATTTACCACGGCAATTGGCGGGGAAAGAATACTTGCGTTTTAAAAAAACCTTTGCGTCGGTGGTTGAACGGTACGAAAATTACGTCTGTCGCAAATTGAGTTATATCGTTACCGCAACACCGTTTATTGCCGAACGATTTAAAAAAATAAATCCCAATACC
>JADZFJ010000169.1 GCA_020849935.1 Crocinitomix sp.
AAATGCTGGAATGAAAATCAATGTTGATTTGTTTTTTTCAGGAAATAAAAAAGACACCGAGTACTTTTTAGAAACGAATAAGGGTACTTCATTTTCCCATCATTATATCCATGCAGATTCTGACTTTACAGGATTTGCCGGTTATACCTTTCCTTCCATTTATTTGTTAGATCCAGCGGGCAAAACTATTTACCATTGGACTGGCGATGAAATGAATTATTCAGCACTCGATTATTTGATTGACCTCGAACCATAAGTGAACTTAATCGTTATCTTTGTAGCCATCGTTCGGAAATAAAATTGGGTGGTAGAATACTTGATTTAAGTTACTGAACATAAAAAGAATACGCCTTGAAAACATTTGATATTCCGGAATACTATCGCTCGCCAATCATTAGTCGAGTGAAGGCAATCCGATCGAAAATCGATCAACGAAAAAAGGATTTTACCCCTACCCGATTAGAATTTAATGGACTCGAGATTATCCTCGCGCGCCATTTTGGGTTTTGTTTTGGTGTGGAAAATGCCATCGAAATTTCCTACCGCGCCATTGCTGAAAATCCAGGAAAACGAATCTTTTTGTTAAGTCAAATGATTCATAACCCCAGCGTTAATCAGGACTTGCAACAAAAAGGAATTACATTTATTCAGGATACCAACGGAAATCAACTCATCCCTTGGGATGAATTAAAAAAAGAAGACATCGTAATCATTCCTGCCTTTGGAACCACGCTTGAAATTGAGGCGAAACTCGAAAGCATTGGGATTCAAACAAAAACGTACAATACCACGTGTCCTTTTGTCGAACGTGTTTGGAAAAAATCGGAAAAACTTGGTGGCGATAATTATACTGTGGTGATACATGGCAAGGACAAACACGAAGAAACACGAGCCACTTTTTCACATTCACAAGAATTTGCTAAATCGATCATTGTTAAAGACATTCACGAAACACGCATTTTAGGTGAAATCATCAAAGGAGAACGCCCAAAATCAGATTTTAACCAGTATTTCGAAGGGCGATATTCAGAAGATTTTGATTTTGAACAAGATTTACAACGTGTAGGTGTGGTGAATCAAACCACCATGTTGGCGTCTGATACTCAAGAAATTTCCGATCATTTGGCGCTCGTGATGAAAGAAAAATACGGTGAGGAACAAATAGACCATCATTTCGCCAATACCCGTGACACCCTTTGTTACGCCACTAACGACAATCAAACGGCGACACTTTCACTTTTAAACGAAGCTGCCGATCTGGCCATCGTTGTCGGGGGATATAACAGTTCAAATACTTCCCATTTAGTGGAGTTATTGGAAACAAAGTTTAAAACATTTTATATCAAAGATGAAGATGAATTCATTTCATCTTCCGAAATAAACCATTTTGATTTGCACAAAAACGAAGTAATCAAATCATCTGATTATTTACCTACCAAACGTCCACTTAAAATTATTTTAACAAGTGGCGCTTCGTGTCCCGATGCAACTGTCGATCGGGTGATTCAACGAATTGGTGAACTTACCAATTGCGATTTGGACATCGAAACGGCCTTAACAAAAATTAAACTCCAGTTTAATGAAAGCGTTTGAGCTCCATTCTGAATTTAAACCAACTGGCGATCAACCAGAAGCGATTCGCCAATTGGTGGAAGGATTAAACGATGGCGTTCGTTACCAAACTCTTTTGGGTGTTACGGGAAGTGGTAAAACCTTTTCAATGGCAAATGTCATTCAAGCGGTCAACCGACCAACTTTAATTTTATCGCATAATAAAACCTTAGCGGCGCAATTGTATGGCGAGTTTAAAAGCTTTTTCCCTAACAATGCTGTCGAATATTTTGTCTCTTATTACGATTATTATCAACCAGAAGCCTATTTACCAACGACCAATACCTTTATTGAAAAGGACATGTCGATCAATGATGAAATAGAAAAACTGCGATTGGCTGCCACATCTGCCCTTTTATCTGGTCGAAAAGATGTGATCATTGTAGCATCCGTTTCGTGTATTTATGGGGTTGGTAATCCTGAGGAATTTGAAAAAAGTATCATCCCAATTAAAAAAGGATTGGTCGTTTCACGCAATAAATTTCTTTTAAATCTGGTTCAAAATCTGTATTCGCGGAATGATATCGACCCAAAAAGAGGAAATTTTCGTGTAAAAGGAGACACCATCGATTTGTTTTTGGCGTATGCCGATCATGCCCTCCGCATCATCTTTTGGGGAGATGAAATTGAGGAAATTTATACGTTCGATCCTGAAGACAATCAGAAAATTGAACATTTTGAAGCCATCAATATCTTCCCTGCTAACATCTTTGTTTCCAGTCAAGATACCATTAACAGTGCCATTCGCCAAATTGAAATTGACATCGGCGAACATGTGGAATATTTTAAACGAGAAGGTAAATTAATTGAAGCACAGCGGATTGATGAACGGGCAAATTACGATTTAGAAATGATTCGTGAGCTGGGTTATTGTTCTGGTATCGAAAATTATTCAAGGTATTTTGACAAACGTGAACCTGGTTCACGGCCTTATTGTTTGTTGGATTATTTTCCATCAGATTTTATCATGATGATTGATGAAAGTCACGCCACAATTCCACAAATCAAAGCCATGTACGGCGGAGATCGTTCGCGTAAAACGAATTTGGTGGATTATGGTTTCCGTTTACCGGCTGCCATGGACAATCGCCCCTTGAAATTCGAGGAGTTTGAAATGATTACCAGTCAAACCATCTATGTGAGTGCTACGCCTGCAGATTATGAATTGGAAAAATCAGAAGGGGTAGTCATCGAACAAGTCATTCGTCCAACTGGATTGCTCGATCCGCAAATTGAAGTGCGTCCGAGCGAAAATCAAATTGACGATTTAATCGAAGAAATTCATATCCGAAAAGACCGTAGCGAACGAGTTTTAGTCACTACCCTCACCAAACGTATGGCGGAGGAATTGCAGAAATATTTGGATAAACTTGGAATTCCTTGCCGTTATATCCATTCAGATGTGGATACTTTAGAACGTGTAGAAATTCTAAGACAATTGCGTTTAGGCGTTTTTGATGTGCTCATTGGGGTGAATTTATTGAGAGAAGGGTTGGATTTACCTGAAGTTTCCTTGGTGGCGATTATTGATGCGGATAAAGAAGGTTTTTTAAGATCGGAACGGTCATTAACCCAAACAGTCGGTCGTGCCGCGAGAAATGTAAACGGTTCGGTAATCATGTACGCCGATAAAATCACCCACAGCATGCAAATGACCATCGACGAAACCAATCGACGTCGAGCCATTCAAGAAGCGTATAATACGGAACATGGCATCGTACCAACACAAATAAAACGAACCACAGAAAGCATCATGCAACAAACCAAAGTAGCAGGTTCGCGTGCGCAAGAAGTGATGTACGAAACAAACAGTGTAGAAATAGCCATGGCAGCCGATCCAGTCTTGGAATACATGACCAAAGATCAACTCCAAAAGACCTTTAAAAAGGTAAAAAGCGACATGGAAGCCGCTGCAAAAAAATTAGATTTCATCGAAGCTGCACGTTTGCGGGACGAGATGTTTGTACTTGAAAATAAACTAAAAATCTTTGAATGATAGAAGAAGTAGAAAAATTACTCACCCACAGCGTTGAATATGCCTCCGAAATTTTAACCGACACCGGCGAATGTTACCCATTCGGCGCATTTTTGGACACCATCGGCAACGTGCACCCTTTAGAAATGGAAGTGGAAGACACCAAAAACATGCCCACCATCGGCAAAGTCATCAACGGCCTCACCATTTATTGCGAAACCGAATATGCCGCAGCAAAAATGCGCGGATACGCCCTCGCTTACGAAGTAAAATTACAGTTAACCGTCGATGCCGAACCAATTGATGCCATTTGTTTTGAAATGACCCATTGCGATCAATCAACCATGGACCTGTATTACCTCCCCTTCAAATCCCTAGGTGATAAAAAAGCGACAATTGGTGAATTATTTGCGGTGAAGCGGTAATAAATGTTGGGGGGATGGTTTCCATTACCTAATCCTGCTATCCGCTAAAGTTGCCGCCTTAGCGCAAAAGGCAATTAGGCTGTTTTGCCTGTTTCCGCTGGTCACATTCAAACAACCAATTGGCTAAATGCGCTAAACCACCAAGCTATCGCTCCTATCAGGGGTATGATATTTCGATCTGTGAATACCTGTTTAATCTATACAGGCACGAGTGAGACACTCGCGCCATCCGTATATATTAAACTTTTAGAAAATCTGCAAATTTCTGCGTAATCTGCGGGAGAAAACAATTTAGCTTGAAGAGTTTGTTTTATAGAGAGTCAAGTACAAAAATTGAGATTAAAACAGTAAACAATACTCACTAACTTCCGTTTAAAACTTTTATAAAATCCATTTCATCTAGCTAAGCACACTAATTGGTTTTTATTGTCAATTTGTGTATATTTATGAGTTAGCCACACTGGATTTACCTCTATTTTTAAGAATAATTCATAAATATAGTGTATGTTTAAATTCTAAATTTTTCACTTCACAATAAACCTAGCTTATTTATGCAAACTCAATCTACTTTTCAGAAAGCCTACACCGATCTTTTTACTGCCTATACTGGCCCTATGGGTAAGGGTCAAGGTCAGCCAGGAATAGGCACACTTGCTGCCAATGCTGCTGCTACCAAGGCAGGACCAGATTCACCTCTGTTATATGCCTATGGGGCAAACCTAGCTTGGTTTGCAACCAACCAGACGCTCCAACCAACTTCGTCTGAAACAATTTCACCGATACTTTCCAGTGGCTTTGCCCCAGGGATGATAGAACTAGCTGCGGTATCCCACTTGGGGCCTGCGATTGGATCGCTTATACGTTTGCAAGAAAACGGCACTGAGCAAGATAACTATGAGGTAATGAATTCTATCGAAAAATTGCTAACATGCTCGAAAGAGGCGAAACGAATGAATACTGCCGATGCCTGGACTGAAATCAATCCAATCTTCAGTACCTATGCTAATGACCTCACCACCATGATTGAAGCTGGGCTAGGACAGGTCAATCACTATCTTGCTAGAGTTAGTGCAGGTCAAACACCTTTGAATTTTGAAACCTTTCGAACAGAATTACTCAACCCATCGCATTCAAAATTTCCTTCTTTCGATTCGGTCATGATCGCAACATTTGCACTTGCTAACCTTGCGAATCATTATCAAGTATTAACCTGGCTTGACAATACGATTACTGATGCAGCGAGCATTCCTAAAATGACAGTACTTTTATCCGGAAGTGCTGGGCGCGCAACCGCTGGACTTACCGCAAAGACAAATCCTTCTTATTTGCGGCTTATGGCTTGGGCAAAGAGCAAGGGCTATTCTTTGAAAAGCCAAATTTATATTGCACCTTTTGGACCAGCATTCAGCGTTCCAAGTACAGATAAATTCGACTGGTATTCTTTGGAGAAAACCGCCCGTGGTATCTGGTGGCAAACCGAACTAGCGGTAGGACTTAGCGAACCAATGTTTAAGGATTATCCCTCTGAAAAACAATTAGATGGAATCCTTGGCGAGTCTGAAATAACAGAACCAAGCATGGCAGATTTTATGAGACGCCTAAAATATTCACTTGGACATTCCACACAAGAACTCGCCAGTAGTACTTCTGGTTATATACTTCGCTCCTTACTGAAAAACGGAACCCAGCCAGCAGGCCTTTGGATTCCAGGTCTTTCAAACAACGTATAAAAGAAATAGCTACAAGGGCTCGCAAAAACTTGGCGTATGATCTTTTGTATCCAGACAAATAAATACTTTTAAAAAAACAGACAGACCAGTCTGTATTGTCTTATTTTTATATATTTTCACTAAAATCAATTGAACAATGCACCCGAGAGAAAGAATTTTAGAGACTGCATTTATCATGTTTCATAGA
>JADZFJ010000170.1 GCA_020849935.1 Crocinitomix sp.
ACATCTACCAAGGAAATGATTATGGAAGAACCAACGAAGGAAGTCAACCAGCTTATAATACTGGGTCAGGAACGTCGAGTACATCGAATCAATCAAACGGATCAACGTATGTGAGAAATTCGGGAAGTTCAACTGGATCGGGAACAACAACAAATTCTGGAAGTTCATCGAGTTCTGGTAGCACAACGACAACAACTTCGAATGAATCTAGAGGTACAACTTACAATACTTCCAATAATTCGGGCGAAAGTACATACCAAAATGGGTCTTCTAGTTCTAGAAGCAGTTCTTCTGGTTCATCTGGGTCGTCAGGATCATCGGGTTCAGGAAGCAGTCGTTCTTCAAGTTCAGGAGGTTCTGGTTCAGGGGGAGGTTCAGGATCACCTAGAAGATAATCATTCATCGTTAAAAAATCTTTTATGAAAATAGTTTACATGGGAATTAGCCTTTGGCTAATGACAGGTGTCGGTTTTGCTCAAAATGAAGAAGATGCCCTGCGTTATTCGCGCACTTATTTTGGTGGTACAGCAAGAAATTCCGGAATGGCAGGCACCATGTCCGCATTTGGGGGTGATTATTCAGTGGTTGCCCAAAACCCAGCTGGATTGGCTAGAATCCGTAAAACAAATTTTTCTTCAACACTCAATATCGAAAATTTGCGTTCAGAAGCTGATTTTTATGGGACTAACACGAAAACCCAAGACGTTGTTGGCAACTTGAGTAATCTTTCCTATGTGAAGGCGTATGAATTAGATCCTAAAGTTTTTAATAATTGGTACAGTGTTCAATTAGGAATGGGCTTTAATCGGATTAATAGTTTTCAGCAGCGATTTTTAATTGCTGGCGAGGCAGACTCCTCTATTTTACATTCGTTTATTCGTCAAGCCAATGGAATTCCTGACAGTTTGATTTATGATCAATTGCCTTTTGGAGCAGGTTTAGCGTATGATGTTTATGCGATTGATCCAGCTTCAGGCAACCAATACACCACTGATTTCACCTCAGGAAAATCTCTGCATTCCAGATCAGTTACCCGCACAGGCGGTATGAACGAATACAGTTTTAGTTTAAGCGGCAATTATGCAAATAAGCTCTATTTGGGTGCGACATTTAATGCCACCCGTGTAAAGTTCAACGAAACTTTGCAACACAAAGAAGCATTCACGGATACAAGTCTTTGGTTACGAAGTATTAATTATACGGGAAAACTAAATATCGAAGGGTGGGGATATAATTTAAGAGTGGGCGCGATCTTTATGCCAAAAGATTGGTTGACGTTTGGAGCATCGGTTCAAACGCCTACGCGCTACAATTTGTCAGACAGCTGGTCCAACAATATGACGGCTCAGACGGATGAAGGGTTAAAAAGTGTAGACAACGCGAATGTGCCTGTGGGTGAATATGATTATCGGATCCAAACGCCTATTAAAGCGAATGTATCAGTCGGGGTTGTGCTTAGAAAATATGGTTCGATTGGTGCCGAAGTTGAATTTGTGAATTATCCTTCGGCATGGTTAGCCGCTATTAAAAATTCAGAAGCGCCTTATCTTTTTTACCAAGAAAATTTACAAATTCAAAATTTATATCAAACAGGAATTAATTATAAATTGGGTGCCGAATTGCGCCTAAGTTCTCAACTTTATGCACGAGGAGGTTTTGCGTATTATCAATCGCCTTACCGAGAAAATAAAGGAAATGCCCTAAATCCAACTTTGTTTTATACCGCTGGTTTAGGATATAATTGGGGGAAAGTGTATGTGGATGTTGCCGGAGTGCTTCAAAATTCGACCAATGCCTATTATGCATACGACCCAACAATCAATGGAAGTAAATCAACAATAAATGAAACAAACCTTCGTTTTTTGGTTTCATTAGGGATTAGATTGGATTAACGAAAGAATATAAATAAGTGGGGATTGTAGGTGAGGAGTCAACTTAAATTGTAATCACCCAAAACGAATGAAAACAAAATGTTTTCTGAGAATCGTGAACAAAAAAAAGCCTAACTCTCCGAAGAGAATTAGGCTTTTATGTTGGTTGCAATAAAAGGTTAGTTCACAATTAATTTTGTTGTAGCGGTTTGATTTTCTTGTTGGATATTGATAAAATAAATTCCTTTCTCAACTCCAGATAAATCAATTTCATTGATTCCATTTCCATTGCCATTTAAAACAATGCTGCCTTTTGTATCTTTGATTTCAAATGAATAAGAGCCATTTAAATTTAAAGTTATAACGTTGTTTGTGGTTGGATTTGGATAAAGTTCAAAATTGAGGTTGTTTTCTACAATGCTTGACGTGTTAGGTTCACCAAATTGGATTCCTGATTTGAAAGAAGTCGTAAAAGAAAACCATTCTGACGCTGCTTTTCCAGGAGGAATTCCATCGATTTTATAGGCTAAACCAATTGCTCCATCCATGAGTGCTACGTCTCCGGTTTCATGAAGTAGTTCTACACCATTCCACATTTTGGCACCGTTTCTGTTAGCAAAACCACCGATAAAGCATTTCCAATTTTCACCACTAGCGCTGAAAATCAATTCAGACAGCCAAGGAATTGATTGAGATGCATAAACAATACATGAGTCTTCACCATCGCCTGTTTGAGAGATGATTTTATTTAACGTGGTATAACCTGCTCCAAGTGCCATGTTATTATCTGGATCCACATTTCGGTAGTAATATACATCTGTATAAGTTGCGAGACCAGTATTTTCAAAAAGCACGGAGGTCGTATAGTAGTGCTGACTTTTCTCTAATTCGTATTTTATCGACATCGATAAATCACCCATAGCCCCTTTCCATATCACAATGGATGAATCAACGGTTTCTTCAAAAGAAATAATTTCGCCAGGAATTTCATTTAAATAGTAAGCGTTATTGCTAAAACTGTCTGTAACTCCGAGCAAGGTATACGTCACACCAAACCCATTTTCTGGACCACCTGGAACAAAAAAATCACCATTATATTCTTCCCAATCACTTTCTGTTGGATCGGCAACAAAGCCAAACAAAGGCAGTCCACCGCCAGTGCGGCAATGATCTGTAAGATCAATACAAGGTGCTCCCTCGTGACCATTTGCATTTATACCAATTTCCACAAAATTGCCAAACATATAAGCATGACCATCCACTAATTGTGATTTTGCTTGATTGACCCCTAAAAGCATCGTAAGGCCTGTAATGACGGTTAAAATTATTTTATTTTTCATCAAATTTAAATTTCGTATCAAACTAAATTTTTGTTGTAAACTGATAGTTGTATTAATTTTTAAAAATATGCACAACTGTTTAAAGACGAAATATATTTGTAAAAGTTGCGCTGTGGTAAATTGTAGTGGTAAATCTTGCATTCACAGAAACAAAAAAGCCTAACTCTCCAAAGAGAATTAGGCTTTTTTGTTGGTTGCAATAAAAGTTTAGTTCACTATTAATTTTGTTGTAGCAGTTTGATTTTCTTGTTGGATAGTGATGAAATAAATTCCTTTCTCAACTCCAGATAAATCGATTTCATTGATTCCATTTCCATTGCCATTTAAAACAATGCTGCCTTTTGTGTCTTTGATTTCAAATGAATAAGAGCCATTTAAATTTAAAGTTATAACGTTGTTTGTGGTTGGATTTGGATAAAGTTCAAAATTTAAGCTGTTTTCAACGATACTTGATGAGCTTGGTTCACCAAAATTAACTCCTGTTTTAAATGAAGTAGCATAAGAAAACCACTCAGAAGCCGCTTTGCCCGGAGGTAAAGTTTCGATTTTATATGCTAAACCTATTGCAAAATCAGCGAACACATTATCACCGATTTCATTGTAAAAACCTGTTCCATTCCACATATCAGCACCATTTCGGTTTGAAAATCCACCCATGTAGCATTTCCAATCTTCACCAGATGCACTGAAAACAATTTCTGACAACCAAGGCAGTTCTTGTGTTGCTCTTACAATACAAGAATCCTCGCCAAGACCAGTTTGGGATAAGATGGTATTATCGGTTCCATAACCACTTCCAATAGATACATTATTATCCGGATCTAAATTTCTGTAGTAATATACATCAGTGTAGGTCTCAACACCTGTATTATTTAGCAACATTGAAGTCGTGTAGAAATGTTGATCTTTTTGAAATTCATATTTTATTGTTAAGGATAAATCGCCTACAGCTCCTTCCCAAATAACAATTGCAGAATCTACTGTTTCTTCAAACGAAACAATCTCTCCTAGAATTTCATTCAAGCCAAGCGCGTTGTTTCCTACACTCGTAT
>JADZFJ010000171.1 GCA_020849935.1 Crocinitomix sp.
ATTAACGCCCAATTAGTTGGGTTTTGATCGCTAACAATTTAGATTTTACACGAAAATAAACGGTGAGTACCTTAAAAAAATTAGCAGGTCAAACGGCCATTTACGGCCTTCCATCTATCCTAGGTAGGTTGCTAAACTATTTTTTGGTTCCTATTCATACCCTGTTTTTTCAACCAAAAGAGTACGGAATCATTAGCGAATTTTATGCATTCGTGGCTTTTTTTGTAGTTTTATTGTTGTTCGGAATGGAAACCACCTTTTTCAGGTTTGTCAATCAAGCTGAAAATAAAGAAAAAGCCTTTAACCAAGCTTTTTCGTTGGTACTTTTGGTCAATTTAACTTTTTTGACTTTTGTCCTCTTGTTTTCTCAATCCATTGCCACCTGGATGGGATATCCTGATCATCAAAATTACGTAATTTGGTTTGCTTTTATTTTGGTGTTAGATGCTTTTGCCTCCCTGTTTTTAGCCAAACTCCGATTAAATGAACAGGCTAAACAATTTGCTAAAATTCAATTCATTGGCATAGGAACAAATATCCTCTTGAACCTATTTTTTATCTACGTTTTAATGGCGCCTGAAAACGATCCTATTGGGATTGGCTATATTTTTATTGCGAACTTGTTGTCAAGTGTGGTTAAACTTGGTTTTTTGTACAAAGATGTTTTGTTGTTTCGATTTATTTGGGATAAGGTGCTTGCCAAAGCAATGTTAATTTACGCCTTGCCATTGACATTGGCTGGTTTTGCAGGAATTATTAACGAAACATTTGATCGAATAATGATTAAACGACTTTTGTCTGGACAAGGAAATGATTACGCCTTGACACAAGTTGGAATCTACTCGGCCAATTACAAATTATCCATCTTAATTAGTCTGTTTATTCAAGCCTATCGCTATGCAGCCGAACCGTTCTTTTTCGCGCAAGCAAAAAATGTGGATGCCAAAAAAATGTATTCAAAAGTGATGACGTTTTTTGTGATCATCGTTAGTTTTATCTTTTTAATTATCGCCATTAATTTACCAATTTTTAAATGGTTTATCCCTAACGAAGCTTATTGGGAAGGGTTGACAATTGTTCCAATTTTATTACTCGCCAATGTTTTTCTGGGGATTTATTACAATCAATCGATCTGGTACAAATTGGCAGACAAAACTAAATATGGGGCTTATATCTCGATCGGTGGGGCCACGGTCACCATTTTACTCAATTTAATTTTAATTCCATTTTTGGGTTATATGGGTGCCGCAATTACCACGCTTTTCGTTTATTTCTCGATGATGGTAGCCTCCTTTTATTATGGCCAAAAAATCTATCCAATCAAATATAATCTGCGGAAAATAATCTTGTATTTGGGTGCAGCTATTTTGTTGTTTGGAATCAATCAACTCCTCTTCAAAAATCAAACGGATTTTACGGGGACAAGCTTTTTTGTAAAGGTAATTTTGATAGGGATTTTTATGGGGATTATCCTCTTTATGGAAAGACCATTTAAAACGTTAAAAAAGAGATAATTTTAGTATTTTTGAATTTTAATCATTTCCATGACCGTTGAAATAATAAATAAATCAAGACATTCGCTTCCGAAATATGAAACTGTTGCTTCAGCTGGGGTTGATTTGAGAGCGAATATTGATGCGCCGATTGTGTTGAAACCGTTAGAACGTTGTTTGGTAAAAACAGGTTTATTTATGGCGATTCCCGTTGGTTTTGAAGGTCAAGTTCGGCCACGCAGTGGATTGGCATTAAAATCAGGTATTACGGTTTTAAATTCGCCTGGCACAATTGATGCTGATTACCGTGGTGAAGTTGGGGTGATTTTAATCAATCTAAGCAACGAACCATTTACCATTCAAGATGGTGAACGAATTGCTCAATTAGTTGTAAATAAATGTGAGCAAGCTGAATTTTATTTGGTAGACGAATTGACTGTAACGGAACGAGGAGAGGGAGGTTTTGGAAGTACTGGTGTTAACTAAATTAATAAAATAACGCATGAAAATAATTGTTCCTATGGCAGGACGAGGTAGTAGGTTAAGACCACACACCTTAACGATTCCTAAACCCCTTGTTCCAGTTGGTGGCAAACCAATTGTACATCGATTGGTGCAGGATATTGCAAAAACCTGTGTAGAAAAAATTGATGAAATTGCCTTTGTGATTGGTCGTGATTTTGGCGCTGATGTTGAAGCTGAACTAATTGCTGTCGCGGAAAAATTAGGGGCAAAAGGAACCATTTGTTATCAAGACAAACCCTTAGGAACAGCACATGCGGTTTTATGTGCGAAAGAAGCCTTGGTTGGACCAGTGGTTGTTGCTTTTGCGGATACTTTATTTAAAGCAGATTTTGAATTGGATCAATCCAGCGATGGGATTTTATGGGTAAGCCAAATTGAAGATCCAAGTGCGTTTGGGGTGGTTAAATTAGATGATTCTGGCGTGATTATTGATTTCGTTGAAAAGCCAAAGACCTTTGTCTCGGATTTGGCAATGATTGGAATTTATTATTTTAAAGATGCTGCCAAACTTAAATTTGAATTGGACTATTTAATCGAAAATAACATAATAAAAAGTGGTGAGTATCAACTGCCAGATGCCTTGCGGAATCTGACTGAAAAAGGTCATCAATTTAAACCTGGTAAAGTGATTGAGTGGTTAGATTGTGGGAACAAAGAAGCAACTGTTTATACCAATCAACGTGTATTAGAATTTGACAAAGCGGAGCAATTGGTTTCTCAAAATTTGGTTTCTATCAACTCCGTGGTAATTCCGCCATGTTATATTGGAGATGATGTGGTCTTAGAAAATTCCATAGTTGGTCCGCATGTATCCCTCGGAAAAGGAACAAAAATTAAAAATACAGTTATTTCAAATTCAATTGTACAAACAAACGTGGTGATTACCAATGCCGTGATTAAGGATTCGATGATTGGAAATTCAGCAAAAGTTTTGCGCAAAGGCACCTCGTTAAGTATCGGTGATTACACAGAAATGGAATGATATTAACTAAAATCCATATCAACCTAACTTTTACGCGCCTTGCTTTTTATGGCGGACTTCTTCTCTTTATACTAGGAAGTTGTGCTGGAAGTAAAAAAGTAGAACAAAGTATTTTTAATCAACGGAAACCATTCAAAGAATTGCTTCACGCGGCGACTTCGGAAAAACTGATTGGTCACTACGAAAAAGCGATCGAACTTTACGAACAATGTTTGATCATCGAACCTGCAAATCCTGCGGTGCATTTTGCACTGTCAGATTTGTATGAAACCAAAAAGAACAACGATAAAGCCCTTTTTCACGCGGAAAAGGCATATTCATACAATAAAACCAATAAATGGTATATTTTACGTTTGGCTGATTTGTATTTTAAACAAGAAAAGTACGCCGAAACCGCCGATTTGTATGCACTCATTATAGAAGATGAAAAAAATATCGATTTCAAATTTAATTATGTCGAAACCCTGATCCGTTCAAATAGATTTACCACAGCCATTGACATTTTAAATGAAATTGAGGTCGAAACAGGGAAAATTCCAGAGGTCTGTTTCACCAAACATGATTTATATTTAGAATTGGGGAAACCCGTTGAGGCGCAACAAGAATTAGACAATCTATTAAACGAAAACCCCAACGAATTAGAATATAAAATCACAGTTGCCGAATTTTATATGCAACAAAATTTATTGGACAAATCGAAAAACTTGTTGTCTACCGTGATTGCGCAAGATCCAAATTATGGGCTGGCGTATTTTATGATGGCGGATTTGGAATTAAGAGCTGATAATTTAAAAGGGGCATTCGCAAATCTGGAAATTGGCTTTACGAAAGAAGATGTTGAATTGGAACGTAAATTAGATATTTTAAGAAGTTTGATTCCTTACGCCAACGTCACGAAAAGAGATTACGCAACCATGCGGACTGGCATTCAGCATTTGTTTGATTTGATTTATGACCCTGTCTTAAAAAACAGCATGTTACATGAATATTATGGAAACTTTCTCTTTGAGTCGGACAAATTTGATGAAGCAACGAAACAATATCAAATCGCTTGTGACCTAAACCCTGGCTCGTTTGAAACGTGGATTCAATTGTTTTCCTTACAAAACAAACAGAAAGACTTTAATGGCATGTATTTAAATGGAAAGAAAGCAAGTGAAATTTTTCCAGCTCAACCATTGGTCTATTTGTTTGCCGGAATTGGTGCCAAAGAAAAAAAATTATACGAAGAGGCCGAAGAGTGGTTTTTTCTAGGAAAAGAATTGGTGATCAGGGATGCCCAATTAAGTTCTGAATTTTTGTACCATTTGGGTGATATGAATTATCGATTGGGGAATGAAACAGAAGGAGATTTCTATTTTCAAGAAGCACTTAAAGCTTTTCCTGGAAACGAGCACGTGCATGGAGCGATTGCTAAAAAATTAATCGAAAGAAAACAACTTGACGCCGCGGAAAGTGAATTGATTAAAGCATTAGAATTGGCCCCCAAAAGCATCGTGCTTCATGAAATTTACGGCGATCTTTTATTCAATAAGAAAGAATTCGCCAAAGCAGCTAACCATTATATAAGAGCACTTTTGGATAATTATGCCGATTTTGAACTCTTAGAAAAATATGGCGATGCCTTGTTTTTGTCTGGCGAAGAAACGAAAGCACTGGATGTTTGGGCAGAAGCCATTCGAAACGGAAATAAATCCTTAATTTTACAACGTAAACTCGCGGATAAAAAATACTATGAAGCCAATTCGCTTCCTAGCTAAATAAACTAGAA
>JADZFJ010000172.1 GCA_020849935.1 Crocinitomix sp.
CTATTTTCACTAAAGAAACCTCTGAATTCGATTTTGAAAAGTATGTTGATTTAGCACAAAAAAGGTATCAAACTATGGCTTTTTTCTCAAAAAATAAAGTCATAGAAAGTATTCTGCCACAAACACCACTTGATAAAAATATTCCAATACTTGGTATGTATGGTAAATGTGGGGAGTTTAAGGGCACGTGGGATGTACTTGATGTACTTAAAATAATCGCATCTAAAAACATTGATTTTCAATTTATCTACTTGGCTTCTGGAACAGAAAGCCAGCTATATAAATTATACAATTCTATTTTTGAATCTCCAGAATTAATTGGTAAAGTATGGATTTTGCCTGCTATTCCGTTTCTTCAAGTTCCTTCATTTATAAAAAAATGTGATGCAGTGTTCGTGATGGAAAGAAAAGCCCCAATATCGATTCACAATGTTTCAACTCCAATGGAAATATTATCAGTTGGAACATGTTTAATCGTTTCTGAAGAAGTTGTATCAAAATCTAATTTTAAAAACAAACTTCTTTCAGAAGTAAATTCAATAATAATTGAATCACCATGTGAACACGCTGATTTTGCCAAAGTTCTGATAGAAAATTTGAAAATAGATGTGTTAGAACGAATAGGAAAAAGGGGAATTGACATTTTCCATGAGTGTAATGAAAACTTAATACAACACTATTCCATGGCTACAAGTATTAAAGATATGTTGAAATAAAAATAATTATTAACCTGAATAAACGCAATATTGATGAGACATTAAAACGAACAGATAATACAAAAAGTAAAATTGATTTAACCCTATAGATCAAAAATTAATTTCTAAATATCCCCTTTATATTTTAGGAATTAAACAATAAGTTGCCAATTGTAAAAATTTTAATTCATAGCTTCATCGTTGTACTAATTCAACAATGAGTTTATGCTTGATGAATTATACAAAGTAAATAAGAAACAAGATCAAATAAATCTGTAAGTGTTCCCAACTAGCAAATAAATTTTTGATTAAACAATAATATTTAAGAACCCGCGGAAGTCGAAAAGCGTGAATAGAGTAGACAAAATTATTTAATTTTATTTATTATGGAAAGTAAAAAAGCAAATTTAATTGAGGAGCTTTTGGCTGCAAAATTTGAAGGTGGTGCGGATGTAAGAGGTGGTGGAACACCGGATAAAGGAGTTTGTCAAGTTTGTCTAGGATGCGTAAATCATTGCGCATTCTGCGATTGTTGTACTTGTGGATGCACAGGTTGCAAATGTGGATAGACTAAAGTATTAGGCACACTAAATGGATCTTCAAATGGTGTGCCTATTTTTTTAATTTAATTTAAAATTTAACTATGGAAATTCTAGAAAAAAAAATACAAAATAACATGAAAACGTTGCCACCATTAGAAGAGGTTATGGCCTATGAGGATAAGGATGTTGTCTATAAATTTATGGAGAACTATGATGTTACTTATGAAGGGGCTGAAGACCTTTTTAATGAAACCAAAAAATGGCTATGGCTTTGCGCTAAACGTAAAATCGAATTAGAACACACTACCGATGAGGAAGAAAAATTTAATCTCTTTGTAGATGATTCAATGATTATGCTTGACGAGATGTGGCATACGTTCGTATTATTTACCAAAAAATACGCAGCATTTTGTCACCATTATTTCGGTATTTTTCTTCACCATTTACCTACAACTAAATCAGAAAAAGATGCTTTTGCGCAAAGGTGGGAATCAGAACGTGAAGTTGTTATGGCAGAAGCGAAAGAACGTACGAAAAAACAATATTCTTATATTTATGATGCTTTAGGAGAAGAACTGGGAGAACTAACACTTAATAAATGGTACAAAACGTATGCGTCATTTTATACTAAACCAATGATACATTACCTACGAAAACGAGTTTAAAGATTGTTTACATGATGATCTTAACGTATACACAAACACACACACACACCTTAGAGTCTTTAAATACTATAAAATTAAGTGTTAGTGAATCCTTGAAAACGGACGGATATTTTTTAACACGGACGAATACGGTTTCTATAGATGATGTTTTCTCGTTTTTAACAAATATTGGTGATTTATGGATGCCAGAATTTCCTGTTATTGATGTTCAAATTAATCAAGGAAACCGACTTTATGCCTTCACGAATAGTAAAATACCCCCTCACAATGAATGTTGTCATGAGGAGATTCCGCCATTGTGGATTTGCCTCTTTTGCGTAGGCGTGGAGGAGGAGGGAGGCGAATTTTATTTAGTCAACACTAAAAATTCACTTGGAAAATTGGAGCCTGAGTATTTCGAAAAGTTAAACGCCACAAAATTTATTGTTAGATCCGCGAAAACTAATTATCAAGTCGAAAGAGGACTTTTTCAAATGCATCCCTTATCAAAAGAAAAGTCACTGTTATACACCACAATTGGTTGTTATTCCATTAAATCGCACGGATTTCAATCCAAAGAAAATGATCCCTTCGTACTAAAAAAACTTAACGAACATCTTCTTAAATCCACTGAGGATTATCAATATCATAAATGGCAGAAAGGTGATCTAATTATTTTTGACAATTATAAATTCATGCACGGCCGAATGGCCTTTGCTGGTTTAGAAAGACATTTAAAACATATCCGCCTTGTTCCTAAAAAATAATCCATACATTTACGCTTCGCGTATACTCCAAATCATGCTAAAAAATTTACTCTTTTTGATTTTCATTATCGCTACTGCTATAAATTTCAGCTTTTCAGAAAAGGACAAGCCCACCTATATGTTTGAAATTGCTCATTATGTCTTCGAGAATGCAAATAATCAGACCTATAAAATTCGCTATATGTCAGATAAATTGGAGATCGAGGGTTTTTTAATTAAACCAAGATATATTGAGCCAAACACTAAACTTCCCTTAATCATTTATAATCGTGGCGGAAACTGCGATTTTGGAGCAATTGAGTATAAACAGCTTATGTTCATGAACAAGCTCGCCGGAAATGGTTACGTGGTAATGGCTTCTCAATATCGAGGAAACTTAACGAGTGAAGGACAAGATGAATTTGGGGGATCTGATATAAACGATATTATTCAGTTAACGAACCTTGCCAAAAAGATGAAATTTGTGGACACGAATAATATTGGGTCTATTGGGATTTCGAGAGGTGGATTAATGTCGCTTATTCTCTCAAAAAAAACAGATGTAATCAAAACCCATGTTTGCATCGGGGCTCCTACTGATTTATTTAAGTCAATAGCAGAAAGACCAATAATGTATTCAGATGTTTATCAACTACTAATAGGTGATACTCTTTCTAATCGACAAGAATATGTGAAAAGGTCGCCTATTTATTGGGCGAAGGAAATAAATGAACCTATATTGCTTTTGCACGGTGGAGATGATTTGAATGTAAACGTTTCTCAGGCTAAAAACCTAATAGACAGCCTTAACATATATAATAAAAAATCTTCGTTACAAATTTTCGAAGGAGGGAATCACGGATTATCTTCTCACATGGATAAGCGGGATTCATTGATAGTGGATTGGTTTAATAAACATTTAAAAAATTAATATACACATTTAATTTCGAACAAAAGGTGCTTTCAAAATTTCCTTTAGTAATACAACCTAATCAATTGGATTGTGCTCCAGCTTGTATCAAAATGATGCTGAAGCACTTTAATATTCCAAATGGCATTTCGTTCGAAGCATTGCGAATTCTTTGTCTTACTAATGAAAATGGAACAGAAATAAATAATTTCACCAATGCAATTAACGAGATTGGTTTAAATGCCAAAAAAGATTTTGTAAAGTTTGAGGCGCTAAGTCAATTGAAAACACCAATTATTCTCTTTGTGGACGGAAATCATTATTTGATACTCTATAAAACAAAAAATGATCGTTTCTATATTGCCGACCCAGCCAAGGGAAGGGTAATATTAACCTCTTCAGAGTTAAAAAAAAGATGGCTTCTAAAAGAAAATTATGGTGCGGTAATTTTGGTAGGCAGGTCTGAAAAATCAAATTCCTTCGATCAAGGGAATAACTCTAAATCTCATTTTGAACTCAGCTTTAAATCATTATATCTAAAAATTTTAAGTTTTAAAAAAGGTGTCAGACTAATTTTGTTGTTGGTTTTTTTAGCGAGTGCAATTCAATTAATAATTCCCTTTTTAACACAGTCGGTAGTCGATACAGGAATCAATAATAATGATGTAAATTTCATTTACATCATTTTGATCGCACAATTTGCTCTATTTGTAGGAA
>JADZFJ010000173.1 GCA_020849935.1 Crocinitomix sp.
TGTTAGCAGGAGGAGATTCATTTGTCATCAATCCTGGAACAGATGATAAAGAATCAATTAAGATTGACAGTATCGTTTATAACGGCGCTACCATCGCACTTGGGCATTCTAAAAAAGAAAAGAAATCAGAAAAAGAAGCAGAACAAGCAATCTTAGATTCCTTATTTACCACTGCAATTCTTGCAATTCCAAATCCGCAAGACGCAATGGTGTATTACCACGAGAAATTAGATGTCAATAAAACACCATTAAGCAACTTGCACTTTAACACCATTATCACAGAAGAGACTGCGGTAGCTGCTGGAGAAAATATTGTAAAAGGAACAGTTACTATCATTGAACCGGTGAAATTAAACGTAGGTGATAAATTAGCGTTAATGGACATGGATAAAGAAGGTAACATCGATTACTTAACTGAAGAGCGTGTTAAAAACATCCGAAAATCGGCTTTGGATGGGAAAGAAAATACAAATATCATCCCTGCACAAGTGACCTTAATTAAAGACAAAGAAGTAGAAATTCCTGCTACTTGGTTCTTAATTCTTAACTCTTTATTTATCATCATCTTTGCTCCAATCGTTTCAAAATGGTGGGAAAGTAAATACAACCCAAGCGCAAGTGTTAAATATGGTTTAGGATTGGTGCTCTTAGGAGTTGGATTCGGTGCGCTAGCGTATGGATCAACTGGAATTGAAGCGGGTGCAAAAACTGCTTCTGTAAGTATGGTTTGGTTAGTATTGGCGTATTTATTTCACACCCTTGGTGAGTTATGTATTTCGCCTGTGGCACTATCCTACGTAAGTAAATTGGTGCCAGGTCGTATGATTGCCATGATGTTCGGTATCTGGTATATCGCAGTGGCCATTGGTAATAAATTAGCAGGTACCTTGGGAGGCCAAATTGAAAGTATCACCGAGACGTACGACATGACAACGTTCTTCTTGATCTTCACCTTTATTCCAATTGGTCTTGGTTTAATTGGTATCGCCATCTATAAAGTCATTAGTAAACTAATGCACGGAATTAAATAAACAATTAAAAACATTCTTAAAACGTCCGATTTGCTCGTCAAGTCGGACGTTTTTTTTATTGAATTTAGTTGGTCGAATACTGATTTCCTTTAGCTTGAATTGATTAATAAAAATAACATGGGCGTTATACTTGTTCCCCCACTCAATCCTTGCGCAACAAGTAACCACGCTCGCCGTTGTATCTTTTTCCCACCCCACATCCATCGACAAAAAAGGATGCCACTGTGATCGTTAACGCAAAAAAGTAAATCTATTTAATCCTTGGGATACCTATTAATAAAGAACCAAACCATATTGATCCATTAAATCCGTACTCAAACCTCTTTTCGATAAAATCTGGTTGATTCTAATTAATACCTCAACTAGAAAATTTAGCAATCTATCATTACTTCTATGCACGAATTCAAAACGAGCCAATCACCTTATAGTTTGGTAAAAGTTGATTGGTTTCCATTCATTCGAATAAAATAGTTTCCTGCTGGTAATCCCGATACATCAATCGAATTGACACCTAGACCAACTACTCCAATTTGTACCGTTTTTCCTTGGGCATCAATTAATTGATAAGTGCTCGAATTTTGGTCATTTTCCACCGTTAAAATCGAATTTGCAGGATTTGGATAAATCGTTAACGCTGACTTTTCTTCTGAAAGTTCCGCCAAATTCGGATTTTCATCAATACTGCCGTTGTTATTAATAATCCAATTGGCTGGATCAATAGTTAATGAAGTTGCCACTCCAGAAATGGTAAATACGTGAATCGTATGTTCACTGTCTATTCCTGTCAAGCGGACAATTTCGAAACCTCCTCCTGGTTTTTGAACACGAATTGCTAAGTCATTGGTGAAAAACGGCGTTACTCCCGGCATGGAGGTTGTTTGATCCAACACTAAAATTAACTCCCCATCCACCTGCACATACTCAATCGAATAAGTCGGATACCCTTCTCCATAATACCACTCATTGAAAAAGGCGGTTAAATCAAGTCCACTTACCTCTTCTGCCACTTGTTTAAAATCGGAAGCTGTTGCGGTACTGTCTTTAAATTGTGTTTGGTAGGTTTGTAAAACATCAAAAAACACTTCATCATCATTGATCAAAAACCGCAAGGTATGAACAATCGCAGCACCTTTATTATAGGTTAATCTTCCATCAAAAATCCGATCAACGTTCAACGAATCCTCCACCCAAACCGATCCACCTGGTTCTTCCTTAATATTGTTATGACGATCCAACATTAAACTTGATTCATCGCCAGGATAAAACTCTGCAAGCATCAATTCTTCGGAATAAGAAGCAAAACCTTCATTTAACCAAATATCTGACCACGAAGCACAAGTCACATTATCGCCAAACCATTGATGTCCTAGTTCGTGTGCCGTAAGTGTTCGTTCAAAAAATCCTTGGGTGGTCATTGTTTGATGCTCCATTCCTCCACCCAAAGGCGCCATACAATGGCCATATTTCTCATTTGCAAACGGATACAATCCATATATTTCAGAATAATGCTCTAAAAAATCTACCGTTTCGTTAATGTCGTCCTCAAAATAAGGTAAGGTTAATGGATTATTATAAATAAAGTTCTGAATCAAAACAGGTTCTGCTGCACCAACCGGATTTGCATAAATCGAATAATCAACATACTCTGCAACTGCCACCGAAATCAAATAATAAGCTATCGGATAATACGTTTTCCATTCGTAACGCTTTTTATCGCCTGGCAAATCCACCACAGCGGTTAAAAGCCCATTTGATCCTGCCATGTTTTCAGCACTGGTGGTCACATTAATATAAACTGAATCAATTTTATCTGTCAATAATTGTTTGCACGGAAACCATTCATACGCTGCAAAAGGCTCGCTTAAACTCCATGTCACTTGATTTCCCCACGAAGGTGATTCATCATTTGTCATTCCTCCACCTCCAAGCGGTCCTCCTCCTGTTGGTGGAAGTCCTTCGTAAGAAACTTGCAGGTAAAAATTATCTCCAGCTAAGGCATCGTATGGAACAATTACCGCTGATTCGATGCGCGTGAAGGGCATTGGAGTGACGCCATTCAAAAGAATTTCATCGATCACAAAATCATCCCAAAGCTCGAATAAAAACGTATCCATTTCGGCACTTGTCACCTCCACATGAATTTGAACATCTCCTGAAATATAGGTGGATGTGCGCTCTAAATCAATCGCTAAATTGTAAAAATGAACATCATATTCTTGGGTTAAAGCAATATAATGATCACTTAACCTTGCCGAACGTGCTTCTGAATGATCGTGGCCCTTAATTCGTTGACAACTATAGGCTGATTGTGCCACAGCAGAACTCGCCGAAAAACCAAGAATCAAAAGACAAATCACTTTCAAAAATTTCATACAATATTTTTTTTTAAAGATAGATAATCCTAGCAATTCCATAAGGAAATTTCTGGGCAATGATTAAACGGTGTTAAATTGAATGTAATCGGTTAAATAAAGCGACTTTTGTCAAGATTTAACCATGAAAGTATTGAGTTACAAAAGATATCTTCTATCACTTCCTCGGATAAATCACTGTCCTCAATAAACTTTCCAATTTCCAAATCGCCCAGTGGAAACGGATAATCTGAACCAAGACAGACACGTGACGCACCTTGTTGCTTCAGAATATATTTTAATAAATCGATGTCGTGGGTAATACAATCGGTCCAAAACTTTCCAAGGTATTTTTTAGGACTTCGATTATTGTCTACTGCCACCAAATCAGGTCGGCAATTAAACCCATGTTCTATTCGTCCCAAAGTTGGAATAAATGAACCTCCGGCATGTGAGGCTAAAACTCTTAAATTTGGTAAACGCTCTAACACCCCACCAAAAATTAACGATGCCATGGCACGCGCCGTCTCTGCTGGCATTCCAACCAACCAAGGCAACCAATAACGTTCCATCGACTTTTCGCCCATCATTTCCCAAGGGTGAATCATAATCGCAATACCTAATTGATCACACGCTTCAAATATTGGAAAAAACTGAGGTTCGTTCAAGTTTAAATCATTGACATTCGACCCTATTTGAATTCCAACAATATTTAATTCATTTTTCAACCGATGTAATTCACTGATCGCCAATTCTGTGTCTTGCATCGGAATAGTACCTAATCCTACATAATTTTTTGGATAACGATCTTGTAATTCAGCAATATGGTCATTTAAAAACCGACTGATTTCAAGCCCATCTTTTGGCTTTGACCAGTACGAAAACATCACAGGAATAGTACAAACCACTTGCACTTGGGTATTAAATTGCTCATATTCTTTTATTCTAACATCCGCGTCCCAACAATTTTCTGCAATCGTTCTGAAAAAGTGATTCCCACGCATCATGTCCGCCAAGCCTGGTTTTTGTTGCTTCAACCAGATAAAATTTCCGTAACCGAATTTTTCTGTCCAATTGGGCATTTCAGCAGGCAAAATGTGGGTGTGCATGTCAATTTTCAGCATAGCGCGTGTCAAGAAAATAAAAGTATTCTGCAAAGATAAAATTTACTTCCGTCTCAACTTGATAAACTTCTGCATTTTTTCATTTTCTATAACCACGGCCAAATTGTAATGAGCAATTTTCCAAAATCCGTTTTCTTTAATCAAAACCCCACTTCCCCGGCATTCTTCCATTTGTGTCGCTAAAGACTCTTCGAACCAAGCCACAGTTTGATCGGATGAAAAATACCAATTTCGCCAATTCGTTTTAAAATCCCATGTCGATTTACGGTCAA
>JADZFJ010000174.1 GCA_020849935.1 Crocinitomix sp.
AAATCAACAGTTAACGGTTGGTTTGGAGTGAAATTCACTAAATCCACAAAATTAAATTTATCCCCTTCTTGGATCAAATCATAATCAGCTTCGTTTGAGAAAGTCAACCCTAACAACCCTTGCTTTTTCAAATTTGTTTCATGAATTCGCGCAAATGATTTTACGATGACGGCAATTACATTTAAATGACGTGGCTCCATCGCTGCGTGCTCTCTTGAAGACCCTTCTCCGTAATTATGATCACCTACCACAATACTTTGAATACCATTGGCTTTATAATGACGAGCCACTGCGGGAACGGCATCATATTCACCTGTCATTTGATTTTTAACCTTGTTCGTCTCTCCGTTAAATGCGTTTACAGCACCAATTAACATGTTGTTAGAGATATTATCCAAATGTCCACGGTATTTTAACCAAGGACCTGCCATTGAAATATGGTCGGTAGTACATTTTCCTTTTGCCTTAATTAACAAAGGTGCTTGTTCAATATTTTTACCGTTCCAAGCAATAAATGGATCTAATAATTGCAAACGATCAGAAGTTGGACTCACTTTAACAGTAATAGTACTTCCATCTTCAACTGGAGCTTCGTAACCATTGTCAATTACATCAAAACCCAAAGGGGGTAATTCCCACCCTGTTGGTTCGTCAAATTTAATTGCTTCACCTTTGTCATTAATCAAGGTGTCCGTGATTGGATTAAAATCTAAACGACCAGCAATTGTTACCGCAGCTACCATTTCTGGTGAAGCCACAAATGCGTGAGTATTTGGATTTCCATCGGCACGTTTGGAGAAGTTTCTATTAAACGAATGAACGATAGTGTTTTTCTCATTTTTGTTTGCTCCTTCTCTATCCCATTGTCCGATACAAGGACCACAAGCATTGGTGAAAATTTTAGCATCTAAATCTTCAAAAATCTTTAGTAATCCATCACGCTCTGCCGTGTATCTTACTTGTTCTGAACCTGGGTTAATTCCGAATTCAGCACTTGATTTTAACCCTTTATCAACCGCTTGTTTCGCAATTGATGCGGCTCTTGAAAGATCTTCGTAAGATGAATTTGTACAAGATCCAATCAATCCCCATTCAACTTTTAACGGCCAACCATTGGCTTCTGCTTTTGCAGTCATCCCGCCCACTTCTGTTGCCAAATCTGGTGTAAATGGTCCATTTAAATGTGGTAATAATGTATTTAAATCAATTTCGATAACTTGATCAAAATACAATTCAGGATTTGCGTAAACCTCGTCGTCAGCTGTTAAGTATGCTTTTACTTTATTTGCTTCGTCTGCTACATCATTTCTATTGGTGGATCTTAAATATCTTTCCATCGATTCGTCATAACCGAAGGTTGAAGTTGTTGCGCCAATTTCAGCACCCATATTGCAAATTGTACCTTTCCCGGTACAAGACATTGATTTTGCGCCTTCTCCAAAATATTCAACGATACAACCTGTACCACCTTCAACGGTTAAAATACCTGCTACTTTTAAAATCACATCTTTTGGTGCTGTCCATCCAGATAATTTACCTGTTAACTTAACACCAATTAATTTTGGAAATTTTAACTCCCATGGCATTCCTGCCATCACGTCCACTGCATCTGCTCCACCAACACCAATCGCCAACATCCCTAATCCACCAGCATTTACAGTGTGTGAATCGGTTCCAATCATCATTCCACCTGGAAAAGCATAATTTTCTAGCACTACTTGATGGATGATTCCTGCGCCTGGTTTCCAGAAACCAATGCCATATTTATTGGAAACTGAACCTAAAAAATCGAAAACCTCATTACTTGAATCCAAGGCATTTTTTAAGTCGATTTCTGCACTCACCTTCGCCTGTATTAAGTGATCGCAATGCACTGTAGTAGGAACAGCAACACTCGCTTTTTCAGCTTGCATAAATTGTAAAAGTGCCATTTGCGCTGTTGCATCTTGACATGCTACGCGATCAGGAGCAAAATCAACATAATCTTCACCACGCTTAAACCCTTGATTTGGTGTGCCATCCCAAAGGTGGCTGTACAAAATTTTCTCAGACAATGTTAGAGGTTTACCTGTTACTTCACGTGCTTTATCTACGCGCGCAGCAACGGTTGAGTATACCTTTTTAATCATTTCAATGTCAAATGCCATATTCTATTATTTACTGTTTTAAAGTTATTTTCAAATTGTTCGACGAAATTAATCAATTCAAAACGGAATGGAAAATATTTTCTTGTTTATCTTCATTCTACCGAAAAAATATTTTGATTATAGTAAATTACATAAGTATATTGGGTCCAAAATCTAAATAGGTTCTATTCTTTTTGAAACGCGAAAATTCACTCGTCTTCCTATTTTTTATTCTTTCGACCAAGTTAGACCTTTAGAACTTAACATTTGATCCAATATTTTTTTGGTATAATGCCAATGCAATAGCTATTTAGTCCAATTTTATTGGGCTATTACATATATGCTTTCGGTATTACCAGCAAGTCGGTCAACAACAAGGCTAAAGTGAAATTTCTCAAAAAAATCTCCAATCAGCTAGTGCTGAATCGTATTTTTTTGTGAAACTCTATATCTGGCAATACTTCAAGTCAGTCGTTTTGAATCAAAATAATTTTGATTGCCTTCCTAATTTTTTATTCGTTCGACCAAGATACCAGCAAGTCGGGCAACAACAAGACTAAAATGAAATTTCTCAAAAAAATCTCCAATCAGCT
>JADZFJ010000175.1 GCA_020849935.1 Crocinitomix sp.
TGAGCGCTTGAATGACGGAGTTTTCCATTGTGAATCCAAAATTAGGTAGTAAAATTAAGAATAAAGAACACCCAAGTGATAATTAAGTTTAAGTTTTCAGAAATTTCATGTTAAAACATGCTATCTTCTGAGAATTGAATTATATTTGTTGTTTAATCAAGAAATAAGAACAGAGATGGCAGATTTAGTTAGATATTCAGATAGTGACTTGAAAGAATTTAAAGTTCTAATCGAGGCTAAATTAATTGAAGCCCAACTAGATTTAGATTTATTACGTGGTCAATTAGATCACAGTGATGATCATGGGACAGATGATACAGGTAGATCTTTTAATATGATGGAAGATGGTTCTGAAACCATGTCGCGTGAAGAAATGGCTCAATTGGCTGTTCGTCAGGAGAAATTCATCCAAAATCTTAAAAATGCCTTAATCCGTATCGAAAATAAGACCTACGGAATTTGCAGAGAAACTGGACAACTGATCCAAAAACAACGTTTGATGTTGGTTCCTCATGCAACATTAAGTATCGAAGCGAAAAGAGCACAAGGTTAGTTTTTTGTTTTGGGAAAAAAGGTAATTATTCTTATCGGGGCAATTCTGCTCCTTGACCAAATTATTAAAATTTGGGTAAAAACTAGTATGATTCCGCACGATAGCGGAGCAATTCCTGTTATTGACGGTTTTTTCCAATTGTATTATATCGAAAATAGAGGAATGGCTTTTGGCGCGACACTCGGTGAAGGAGCAATGCCAAAATATTTCTTAACCTTATTTAGATTCGCTGCTATTATTGGCATTGGTTGGTACATCCGAAAATTAATTTTAGAAAATAACTCTCCAAAAGGATTATTAATTGCGGTGGCATTGGTATTTGCTGGAGCAACAGGTAACTTAATTGACGGCTTATTTTATGACCTAATTTGGGATGTGAACCTCGAACAATATTGGAACATCGCCAAGGATTCGGACGGGAATTATCTTTTCGATCCTGTCACACGTCAACCAATGCTTCGTCCGCATGGTTTTATGTTAGGCAGTGTGGTGGATATGTTTCAATTTACGACTGTTTATCCAAGTTGGACTCCTAACATTAACCTTAATTTACCAGATTTTTTAGGTGGCCGTAACCTCATCGACATTCATCCAGGGAAAGAAATTTTTGGTGCTATTTGGAATTTGGCAGATCTTTCTATTTCCGTTGGAGTTGGATTAATCATTGTTCGGTACCGCAAATTTTTCCGGAAACCAACACCACCTGCTAATCCTGAAAAAACAGAAGAGCCTCAGTTGAAGCAGCCAAATTGATTTTCTAAAAATTCAATCACCGCATGTTCATTCGGCGCTTTTAATACCTCTACCTTTTTCAAATTCGCCATGCTTGCTTTTGTCGTTTTTCCAAATGCCACATAAATTTGGTTGGGCGTTAGTTCATTTGCTTCGCGATAACTCAAAAAATTGGAAGGACTTGTAAAAATTAACAGATCAAAATCTTGGGAAAATTTGATTGGGTTTAAGTTTGTTTGATAGGTTACTAGTTCAAATTTACGTCTTGACGAAATGTGTTTGGCTATCGATTTTTTAGAGCGATCACTGATGGGAAAAAACACCGTTTCGTGTGGAAGTAATTGGCTGTTAAAATCTTCCCCAATTTCAGGAATTGAGCGACTTGAATCACCACAAAAATCAATCGTTGAGCAAAATAATTTCACCATTTTAGCAGTCCCAAGTCCCAAAACACCAATTTTAGAGGCATAAATACGGTAATTTTCTAAATAGGCTTTTGCCCCTTTGGGTGAGTTAAAAAAAATCCAATCTGTTTGAGGAATAGCAAGGTTCTTTATTGGTTCAATTTGAATGAAAGGTTGACAAACCAACGAAATTTCGTGTTCACTACACCATTTTACCAATTTGGGAAAAGCATTGGCTTCGGAAGTAATTAAAATGTGCTTAATCTTCGCCACGGGTCAAATCTTCCACAATAATTTCCGCAATGTGTTCTGCATTTTCAACCTCGTAATAACACACCGACGCCGCTTCATCCACACTTGGTGCATAACTCACATTAATTTTCCAAATCCCTTCTTCCTTCTCAACAAATACGCCCAAAGGCAATTGACATCCACCCGCAAATAAACGTAAAATATCGCGCTCAATTTTAATCACTTCGGCCACCTCTTCGTGGTGAATGGCTTTGAGTACTTCAGCCAATTCTAAATCATTTTCGCGGATTTGAATCGCCAAAACGCCTTGCGCCGGAGCAGGAACAAATTGTGTCGGATCCAATTCAATGCAAACCAATCCAGACAAATCCAACTTTAATCTTGCCAACCCTGCGCTTGCCAATACAATGGCATCGTACTCACCGTTTAATAATTTATTTACCCGTGTTGGAACATTTCCCCGCAAATCTTTTAAAACCAAATCATCCCGCATCCGAATTAATTGCGTTTTACGCCGCGATGAGGATGTGCCAACGATTGCATTTTCTTTTAATTGCATTAATTTGTCAGGCGCCAAGGCACTCGCACGAATTAACAATTGATCTGTTGGATTTTCGCGGTACGACACCGCTCCAATCATCAAACCTTCTGGCGAAACCGTTTCCAAATCCTTGTGCGAATGCACCGCGATATCAATTTCTCCATTCACCAAAGCCTCTTCAATTTCTTTGGTAAAAAATCCTTTTCCTTCCAACTTGTCAAAACTCAAATTCTGAATTTTATCCCCTTTGGTCAAAATAATTTTTATCGAAACAGAATGCCCAAGTTGTTCCAAACTAGCCTTCACAAAATTTGCTTGCCACAAGGCCAAATCACTTCCTCTCGAACCAATAATTAACTCCATCTTCGGTACTAATTTATTTTTGTGAGCATTTCTTTGGCCATAATCATCGGCACACTCACATATTTTTTCTCCATATAATTCAGTATTTTATGGAGTATTTCTTTCGATTTTTCATCTAGCTCCTCCACCTCTTTACTAAAAACCTCTTCCATCGCCTTTTGTCGAATGGCCTTCACGTGGGTAGGAATGGCTTGCATTTTAATCTCCACTTGGCGCATTTCAAAAATCGCTTTAAAATCTTCCAAGGCCGAAAAAATTAGTTGCCTAACTTTTAGCAATTCTTGCCGCCGCAATAATAAATTTTTATCCGAAATTTCTTTCAAAGTTTCAACAGAAATGTAGTTAACAGGATAGGCCTTACAAACGGTTGCATCCACATCCGCAGGAATCGCCAAATCAACAATCAATTTAGTTTTTGAATCGCGCAAAATGGTTTGATAAATGCTTGGCGTAAGCACAGGTTGCGCCGCACCGGTACACGTTAAAATTACATCAAACCCACCGGTGTAATTTTGTAATTCGTCCAAGCGCATGGGTGTACCGCCCAAATTGTCGGTAAAAAGTACAGCATTTTCGTAGGTCCTGTTAAAAACAACCCAATTCGTTAAGCCGTCTTTTTTTAAAAATTTACATAAATTTTGATTCGTCACCCCAGCCCCAATCACCAAAATTTTTGGATTTTTCGGCAATTTATGCTTCATGAGTTCTTGGTAGGCCAACGAAACTACCGAAACTGAGCGTTCGGAAAGCGCCGTTTCGGTGTACACTTTTTTCGCAGTTTCAATCGTTTGGCGCATCACAATCCGAATCACATCACCTGACAACCCTTCGTTTTTAGCCAAAGTATAGGCATTGCGCACTTGAGTAATAATTTCGCGCTCGCCCAACACCATCGAATCTAACGAACACGCCACTTCAATTAAATGATTCACCGCATTAATCCCATTCCAATGCCTCGCTTTTTGAGCAATTTCTACCACCACCGCCTCTTCAAAATCAGGGTTAAAAGTTTGTACAAATTTTTGAATCACTGCATTATCAACCGATTCGTGCTGCACAAAAATAAACTCCACCCGATTACAAGTCGATAGGTACATCAATTCATCCAACCCAAGCAACAATTTTAAAGCATTCATTTTAGGCACAATCTCCTCCTTTTCCAAATGGAATTTCCCCAACTGTGCCAGCCCAATGCTGTTGTGTGTAAAAGCTATAATGTTAAATTTAACCACCTTCTAAATTTGTCTGTCAAAATTCCTTATTAATTCAACTTGCTTTGTCATACTAATGTCATTTCTTCTATAAAATGATATAAATCATCTAAAATAATTGTTTGGATAAAAGTTTGGGCGTATCCCCGATCCCCAACAAGTTGGGGACGGGGTCAGGTCTTCCGCTATAGTCCCAGACATCCCGATCCCAACTCGTTGGGGATCGGGATCGTCAGGGAGCTGCCGCTTCACCCCTTTACGCAATTTAGTGCATGCTTGTCAGTCCAAAACACTGAATCACATTTATTTTTCTAAACATGTTGTCAGGGAATTAATTTTTTCATGAAATAAATTTTTTTTTAATCGAATACTTTATTATATTTGAATAATTACTTATTGTTATTTATTGGTTTGATTTTGAAGACTAATTAAGAAGGTAACTTATTAAATTAGAAATAGTTTAGAAAATAAA
>JADZFJ010000176.1 GCA_020849935.1 Crocinitomix sp.
AAATGTTTCATTCAGACATGAAAACCTACGGACTTAAATTAAGTGCCGAAGAGATTTATGCCACCAATCAAACAAGTTTGAAAGATGCGATCGTGCAATTTAATGGTGGTTGTACTGCTGAAATTGTATCGGACAAAAGTTTGTTATTAACCAACCATCACTGTGGATTGTATGCCATTCAAATGCACTCGTCTGTTGAAAAAGATTATTTGAAAAATGGATTTTGGTCCAAAAATCACAGTGAAGAACTTTCATGTCCTTGGTTAAAAGTAACCTTTGTGAAAGAAATTAGAGATGTGACGAAAGAAATTCTGACAGGCGATCCTGAAGATAAGGCAAATCGCATTAAAGCACTCGAATTATTACACAGTTCTGGTACCGTGGTGGCAAAAATTAAACCTTTTAATTTGGGCAATCAATATTATATGCTCATCACCGAGGATTTTAATGACATTCGGTTAGTAGGTGCGCCGCCTTCCTCCATTGGGAGTTTTGGTGGAGATACCGACAATTGGGTTTGGCCAAGACATACAGGCGACTTTTCTGTTTTTCGAATTTATGCCGACAAAGACAATAAATCGGCGAAATACGATGTAAATAATGTCCCTTATACTCCGAATAAATCGTTACCAATCAGCCTAAAACCTAAAAATGTGGGCGATTTTACAATGGTGTATGGATTTCCTGGTACCACCGATCAACATTATATTTCCGGAAAATTGAAATTTTACGTCGATCATGTACGCCCATCGCAAATTTTAATGCGTCAAAAAACCTTGGATTTGATGAAACCTGCAATGGAAGGAAGCGACGAAATTCGAATTCAATATACGTCAAAACAATCGCGAATTGCCAATGCGTGGAAAAAATGGATTGGTCAATTAGGTGGATTAAAAGAATTAAAATCGATTGATAAGAAAAAAGCATTTGAGGAAGAATACATGGCCCGTGCTGCCGAATCGACTGAATGGAAGGCAAAATATTACAAGGTTGTCAACGAACTCAATCAACTCCAAGCTCAAAATGAAAAATACGAATTAGCAGACGCTTTATTTGTTGAGTATTTTTTTGTAGGGCCTGAATTCATGAATTTCACGTTTGATTTCTACAACCTTGCCACCAATTATGACGATTTAGATTCGGCAGGAACGCTTCAAAAAGAAATTGATCGGTTAAAAACAAAAACCGATGGATTTTACAAAAATTACAACAAGGAGTTGGATCATGCCATTTTTAATGCACTCACCCCAATCTACTTACAACGAGTTGATCAAAGTCTTTTACCCGCTATTTCGGCAGAGGATTGGCAAAACACTGGAAATCTTATTTATGAGAAATCATTGTTTTTAAATGTCGAAAAATTAAAAGCAGCCTTGTCAGATTGCTCCAAAAAAACGGCAAAAACCATGTTAAAAGATCCTGCTTTTAAATACGTGATGGAAGTTTATCGAGCTTATTTGTTTAAGGTAAGTGCTGAATATGACGCGTTTGAGGCGAAAGAAAAGGAGTTGATGCAAATTTATGTCGAAGGAATGATGGAAATGTTCCCTGACAAAAAATCGTGGCCTGATGCCAATTCAACCTTACGGATTGCTTACGGGAAAGTAGATGGGTCTTCGCCTTACGACGGCATGCAATACAACCATTTTACCACCATTGACGGAATTATGCAAAAATACGATCCATCCAATCCTGACTTTCAATTGACCGATCGTTTTATTGAACTATACAACCAACGAAATTTTGGGAAATATACCCAAGATGGTGAATTGTGGGTTTGTTTTACGGCTTCCAATCACACCACTGGCGGTAACTCTGGTAGTCCTGTGATTGATGGCGAAGGGAATTTAATGGGAATTAATTTCGACCGAAGTTGGGAAAGCACCATGAGCGATTTTCAATTTGATGAATCGAGGTGCAGGAATATTGTGGTGGACATTCGCTATGTACTTTGGGTGATTGAAGTGTACGGCGGCGCCACGCACTTAATTGACGAAATGAAATTTGTAAACTAAGAAGGTGTTGAAAATAGTTGTTTCGATCATTTTAATCGGATCCCTTTTTTGTCTCACCAGATGTAAAAAGGAGGAGGCTTTGCCGCTTGCAACAGCAGATTTTTTTGTCGAAAATAATGGCGCGGTAGCACCTTGTCAATTGTACTTTTATAGCAACTCGATTAATGAAGTAGATTGGTCGTGGCGGTTTGGAAATGGCGATTTTTCATCGAACATGTCTGATTCATCGGTTTACGATACAAGTGGTGTTTACGAAGTAAGTTTAACCGTTTCAAATGCAGATGGCATAAAAGATTCAATAAAAAAAACAATAAGTATAAACTAAAAGAATCCTGCCATATACGTTAGCAGGATTCTCTTTTTCAAAGTTGTCATTCCAAAAACAACTTTACGATTCAGATAGGTGTAATATCTGTCTTTAAGTTAAATGTAAAGCGAATCTGAAAAAGTATTAGTATAGAATATCGCAATTAATACCATTTTAATACAGGTCTAATTGTAAGTTCACACAGTGAAAAACGACCATAAAGCATGAAAAATTATTTAGATCACATCAAAAATCTCCTAGACCAATAACAAA
>JADZFJ010000177.1 GCA_020849935.1 Crocinitomix sp.
TAATGCTGATATTTTCATTTATATCAACAATTTTTGTTTTTTCGGCAATTGTTAACGTCTTATATCCACTTTTTAATCCTTTAATATTGACTACAATACAACTAGAAAGCAAGCTAACAATCAATACTAAGGTTATTTTTTTAATCATTTTAAACATTTTTAATAAGCCAGTCAAAAAGTATTTGACTGGCTTTTTTTAAAATTTAAGCCTCTAAATTTTCGACATTTGGATAGGACATTACAATTGTAAAAAAAAATTAAACGCCAACCAAATAAAAACGGAATTGGTTTAATTTAAAACATTGTAAACCAACTATTTTTTTATGTGTATGACCTAAGTATTAAGTATAAAAACTCGGCAATAAAAAAATATTTGTTTACTTCATATCTCTCCACGCTTACAACACCGATTCATTTAAAACCTCCCAAAAACAACTCTTTAATCGCCAAACCTTCCAAATGGTCGGATCACCCATCTTTTATTCGCCAAGTCTTATTGATTAAACGGTGAAGGTTGCTAGGATTCATTTGATAACTTTGTGCCTTAATTTCAATACATCTTTAAATGAGAGTAATTCTTACGCTTTTTCTTCAGTTTTCATTCGTTTCCATTTTTGCACAGGGCTATTTAATGGGCCGTTTTGATTATATGCATCGTATTGATCAACCTATTTATGCGTATGTGGATGCGAATGGAACCCTATTAAATGGCGCCGAGACGAAAACCTTACCCGGATTTAGTTTTAATGAAAGTTCTATCAACCTCTTCAACAACGATTGGTCTTTTGGTCAAGAGGTAGGTCTGAGTATTCACCGCACCACCTATCAACCAACGGTACCTTCGTCCTCCTTATTAAAACAACAATATTTTTTAATGGAAGGGCGTGTTTTTGGAGGGAAAAGTTTTTTTAACGATTTAATTAATCTTCATGTTGGGCCCATGATCGCCATTCAATTACAAGATGTTGGGATGGGGAAATTTGATCCGAGTGATGACAATAAATGGTTTTGGATGGGGTTTTCTTCGGGACTTCAACTACGTTTAGGTAGCATTTTTATAATCGGTCGGTATAACCATTATTTTACACAGTTAAATTCAACTTATTTGGATAGTGGTGATCCAAATACAATTAATGTCACTACCCGAATTTCGTATTTTACCCTTGGCCTTGGGTTGAAGTTGAAGGATTATTAGGTTGATTCGTAATTTTCATCGAGCATCAATGGTGATCGATTAGTTATTCTCTTACTTTTGAAAGATCCAATCGTTTTTGTAATTGGTGAAAATAAAGAAGTGTAATTTGATGAATTCGATTGCCAATAAAATACTAAGTACCCGACCACAAGCCACTTTTCAATTTTTCTATATTGGACTTGTGATGTCGGCAATTGGGGTGATTTTAATGGTTAAGGCATGGGTAATTTTGGGATTTCCACTATTATTAATTGGTGTTTTTACTTTTTTGACGATTACTGGCGTTCAAATCGATCTCGCGAAAAGGGAATATCGATTTTATTACAATCTACTTTTTATGAAGTTTGGAGATTGGAAATCTTTGGATGGTTATACGCACGTGATTTTATCACCAGTACGTAGTCGTATGGTATTGAATGTTAGGTCGGTTTCTACTAGTATTTCAACACGCTCATTTACGATATATTTAATTGGCCTTGAGAACGAACCGTTAGAATTAATGGAATTTACGGATCTTAAAGAGGCGGAAGCGTACTTAGAAATGATTGCTGCTGAAATTGGATTAGAAGCTATTAATAAGCACGAAATAATGTCAGATTTGGCGTTTAAAAGAAGAAGGTTTCGGCGATAAATAATCAAAATATGAAATGGATTAAATTACCGATCTTTGTTTTGATTATCATTGGATTTACTTCATGCGACGAATCTAAATTGCATGTAAACCCAATCCCTGATAAACCAGCTCCGATAACTATTATTGTTCAACCATTCAATGATTTTTCTAAAGAGGAAACGGACTATGTGGCGAACGAACTTAAAGAAATTTACCACGATGTTAAAATTAATGAACCCATCGAATTACCAGAACAAGCGCTGAACAAAAATAAAACAAGGTATCGTGCCGATTCTTTAATTAAGTATTTAAGTCGACAAACAGAAGTAGGATTCAAAACGATCGGACTTACCAAGAGCGACATCAGTGTTCCTAAGGGAAATAATCCAGATTGGGGCGTGTTTGGTCTTGGATATCGGCCAGGAAATTCATGCATTGCATCACTTTATCGATTAAAAGGGAAAAACAAACTTGAAAAACTTTTCAAAGTGGCTATTCACGAGCTTGGTCATACCGAAGGGTTGCCGCATTGTACCGATAAAAACTGCTTGATGAGAAGTGCCGAGGGAAAAGACCGTTTTGACGAATTACACTCGTTTTGTGCTCATTGTAAGTCGGTTTTAATTGATGCAGGTTGGACACTAAAATAACAGACAAGTCGCTTTAAAACCAATCTACCGTTTCCGAATTACCACCCTAAAACCAATGGCAGGGGAGGGTTTTTCATTCCACGGTTCGTTTGTTTCAACCGAAAGCCATTCGGCGTTTGATTTCCAACCACCACCTTTGGTGAAATTTTTTTCTTGTACCATTTCGCGCACATTTCCTGCCATATTGTAAATTCCAACCCCATTAGGTTGGTAGGAATTCACCGCCGCAGTGCCCATGGCCCCATCTTCATCTGCTCCGTACATTTCATGGCGATCTTTCGGCAAAACCACTACCTCATTTCCTCTTTCATCTTTGGACATAAACGACTCAGGCACAGACCGGTGATTGGCCAAGAAACATCCCAGGCTGTTTCGCAAATACGGACCTCCCCAAGGATAATAACTTTCAGAAAGAATCCCTCGCGCAGCCATGATCCAATTTTTTTCGGTGGGCAATTCTACCTCAATTGAATTTCCTAAAATCGGAACTAACTTTTCTTTTAGCCAATTACAA
>JADZFJ010000178.1 GCA_020849935.1 Crocinitomix sp.
AATGTGATTCGAAATGCCAAGTCGCCCGTTCTGACCGTGCCTCTTGGAGCCACTTTTACAAAATTCGATCAATTGGTTTTTGCCACAGACTTGATGGAGCCAACCAAAACATCTACCGAACGAATGGTGCATTTCTTAAAACGAAAATTCAACGCGTATATTTCGGCTGCCAGTGTTCGTTCTGATTCTAAAGAATTATCGGAGCAGGATATCCGATCAATGGATAAGCTCAATAATTCCAACATCGTGGACGAAATGAATGTATTAAGTAATGCCAATATCGCCACCGAACTATTAAATTTTTGTTCCCACAAAAAGGCGGACCTGCTTATTGTGGTGGCTAAACACACCAGTTTTTTTAAGCGATTTTTTCACAAAAGTATCACCAAAGAACTTGTAAGTCATGAAAATCTTCCAATTCTTGTACTGGAAAACAATTAGTATTCAATTTCTCGTTTGGGATTTAAAAGCAAAACGTAAGAAGTTGATCTAACCAATCAAAGTCTATTCGACTTAAAACATAACATTCTTTAATTTTTCTGGTTTTAATACCGTAATGGTCGATCCTTTGATTGAAATATACCCATCGTTTTTAAATTCAGACAAAGTACGAATCACTGATTCAGTGGCCGTTCCGACAATCGAAGCCAAATCATCGCGCGAAATGGAAATACTAAAATTATTTTCATCTTCGTTATATTTTTCACTTAATTTCAGCAACGAATCTGCCACCCTTTTTCGCACCGAATCATAGGCTAAATTCAGTAATTCTTCCTGTTTTTCTGTCACCGAACCAACCAGCATTTTGGTGAATTTTTCCGATACTTCCCGCGACGTGTACAACAATCGCAGAAAATCTTCACGGCGAATTAACACCACTTCACAATTTTCCAAAGCTGCCGCCGAATTGCTGTAATTAATCCCTTTAATCATTTCCTCAAATCCAAAAAAGTCCCCTTTCGAATATAAGCCCGTGACAAAATCTTTTCCGTCAGCGTTCATTTTATAGGTTTTTATTTTCCCAGAAATGACAAAATAAAGGTAGTTTGGATAATCATTTTCAAAAAAGAGGTTGTCTTTTTTAGTGTATTTTTTTGTTCGACGTTCAAAAGTTAAGGCCTCAATGCCTCCTGCTTGATCCAAAAACGTATGCAATCCAGCTTCACTTTTGTCAAATTCGCCTGTAAATTGTTCAATTCGTTTTAACCTGCGTTCGACAGCTTCGAGCAATTGAGTATCGTCAAATGGTTTGGTCAAATAATCATCCGCACCCAAATTCATTCCTTTTCGAAAATCATCTTTCTCTGATTTCGCCGTTAAAAAAATAAACGGAATAGAGGCTGTTTTCGGATCTTTTCCAACCATATACAAAACCCCATACCCATCCAATTCAGGCATCATAATATCGCATAAAATCAAATCGGGCAATTCATGTTTAATCAACGCAACTCCCTTTTTTCCATTTTCCGCGGTGACAACTTCGTAATTGGCTAATTCAAGAATTTCTTCAATGTTCTCACGCATTTCCTGATTATCCTCGATTAAAGCTATTTTTTTTACCATTTCGTTAAATTTTATGATGGATTGGTATTTGAATTGTAAATGTGGTTCCTTTATTTTCTTCACTTTCAAAAGTCATATTTCCAGCCAACATTTCCAAGTATTTTAGGACAATATTTAAACCTAAACCGGTCCCTTTGATATTTGTCGCATTTTTTGCCCTAAAAAAACGGGTGAAAAGTTGTTTTTGATCTTCTTTAGGAATCCCAATTCCTTCGTCCCGCACACTCACTTTTAGAAATTCATCTTCAATCCAACTTGTGTAGTAAATTGTTTTTCCTTCGTCCGAATATTTAATTGCATTAGACAATAAATTGTAGAGAATATTTTTGATGATAGAAGGATCGGATTCAATCATGGTACAATCTCCTTCAATTTTCCGAATAATTGTTTGACCTGTTTTGGCAATTGTATTCATTTCCTCACTGATGTCAATGGCGAGATGTTCGTAATCAAACTCTTGAATTTTTACCGGGGTGATTTGTGTTTCTAATTTATCCACCGATAAAAAATCATTTAAAATTTCAGTCAACCCATGCACCGATTTTTTGATTCGGTCGGTATGTTTATGTGTTTTTTCCAATTGTCCTCGTTCGATATACTGTTCAATCAAAGCAGCTGAAGATAAAACAGTACTTAACGGCGTCCGAAATTCATGCGAAGCCATAGACACAAACCGTGATTTCATCTCATTCAAATTTCGTTCTTTCACTAAAGCCGCTTCCTTTTGTTCTAAAAATTGAATTTGAGTGGTGATGTTTTTTTCAATCACCAAAATTTGTTTCACTTGATTGCCTTCGTAGGCGAGGGGAACTGCGTTAATTCGATAATGTTGGTCGTTAAATTTTAGTTCAAAATCCTGAATTTCACCTTCAAATACACTCATCAAAGCTTTCTCAATTTTTGGCTGAATTTCGGGAGAAAGACGTGCTAAATAATTGGTGCCAATCAATTTTTCACTTTTAACACCCAATTGAAAAAGCTCTTGTCCATCCACAAAAATGTAATTTAAGTTCTTATCAAACACATTAATGGTTCCATTCGGAAAATTACGAGCAATGGCACTGTATAAATCCTGACTTTCACGCACTTCTTTAGTGCGCGCTTTTACTTTTTCTTCGAGGTTTTGGTTTAAGTTCCGAATTTCTTCTTCCTTGATGACCCGATCAGAAATATCGGTAATTAAAGCAGTGATAAAACGTTGACCTTCAATTTCTAAATGATTTAAACTGATTTCTACAAAAAAAGTTGAATTGTCTTTACGTTTTGCTTGGAGATTCATGCCTGCCCCCATCGATCTTTTGTGCGGATTATGATGAAAATCAGTTCTCAGTTTGGTATGGTGCGCACGAAGGGCATCGGGTAACAAATCTTCGACCGTCAAACCAATCACATTCCCAATTTCGTAGCCAAATAATTCACAGGTTCGCGGGTTGGCCATCACGATCACACCACGCTGATTTACAATGATAAATCCTTCAGCAATTGACTCAAACAAACTTTTATAGATCGCTGAATTTATAAAGGCAATGTCTGTTTCCACACTTTTTAATTTAGTTGATTATAATCAGCATAAAAGTAGAAAGAAAATGCCAACTTTGTCCCA
>JADZFJ010000179.1 GCA_020849935.1 Crocinitomix sp.
AAGTATTAAGTGCTTTGGCCTTGTTTTGTTCTTTGAACACCCAAGCCCAAGTCACTTATACGTACACTGGGGCAATAGGTACTTATGTTGTGCCGCCAGGAATCACGACAATTGGGATTGAGGCAAAAGGATCGAAGGGAGTGAACGGTTCGCCCGCATTGGGAGGAAATGGAGCAACCATGTATGGCGAATTTGACGTGACACCCGGAGATATCTTAACGTATTATGTAGGAGGAAATGCAGCTGGTTTGCAAGCAGGAGGGGATGGTTCGTATGTAGAAAACACAACGACTGGAACCTTGTATATTGTTGCTGGTGGCGGAGGTGGCGGTGCATACAGTCAAATAGGCGCTGGTGCACCAACAACCAATGATGGAACTGCATCTATTAGTCATCCTGGTTATGTAAATGGAGCACCAGGTGTTGGTGGAAATGGAGGAGGAAATGGTATTGGTTTCTGGGGTACAGGAGGAGGAGGAGGATGGCTCTCGGCTGGAAGTAATGGAATTGGTTCACCTGGAGGAGCGATTAAATGCAAAGGAAGTTATGGAACGACTTTCGCAGGAGGTGCAGGTGGTGGCTACTCAGGTGGCGGAGGTGTTGATATGGATGGTGGTTGGGGAACTGGAGGCGGTGGTGCCGGTGGTTCTTATAATGTTGGGGCAAATCAATCAAATACAGCGGCAAATAATGCAGCACTTGGTCAAATTATTATTTCTGAAATTTGTTCGGCTATTACCGTGATTGTGAGTGATGAAACAATTTGTTTGGGCGAATCGTTTACGTTGATGGGAACGGGAATTGGTGGTATATCTTGGGATGGTGGTGTTGAAAATGGTGTGCCTTATACGCCAGGATCAGCTGGGACATTTACCTACAATTCAATCAGTGCTTCTGATGATGATTGCGGATTTTCTGTGGATATTACGGTAAACCCTCTACCAGTTGTTGTAGCAAACGTGGATGAGGACGAAATTTGTGTGGGCGAATCAATCGTCTTAACAGGTAGTGGAGCGGTTTCTTATGTATGGTCACCTGCTGATATTGAAGATGGTGAAGCTTATACTCCTGGCGCAGGGACATTTACTTATTCGGTGGTTGGTACAAGTGGTCTTGGTTGCGAAAATACAGCCGAGGTTGAAGTAACTGTGCATGAATTGCCAGAAGTCGTAGCGACTGCAACTGACGAAGAAATTTGTTTAGGTGAAAGTTTAACCTTAAACGGAGAAGGTGCAGCAACGTATGTTTGGTCACCAGCTGAAACAGACGGTGTTGAGTTTACACCAGATGCAACTGGATCTACCACTTATTCATTGACTGGAACAGATGATAATGGATGTGAAAACACCGATGAGATTGAGATTACGGTGTATGAAGCATTAGAAATTACCTACGTTACAACCGATGAAATGGCAGGCGACGATGGTGAGATCAATATTACTGTAACTGGTGGAAGTACACCATATAGTTTTGATTGGGATAACGATGGTTCAGGCGATTTTGATGATACAGAAGATTTAACTGGTTTAGCCGGTGGAACTTATGTGGTAGTTGTTATGTGTGATGCAGGATGTTCTATCAACGAATCAATTACTTTAGACAGTCAATTAGGCATTACCAATGAAAATGCATTGTTAGTGACCGTTTATCCAAATCCAACTAATGAATTTGTTTATATTCAATATGAAGGTGCATTTAATTACCAATTAACGTCTGCAAATGGGGACTTGGTGTTGAATGGAACAAGCGTGAATAAAGAAACGCTTGATATGGATCAGCTTGCGAATGGGGTTTACTTTGTGAAAATTACAGCAGAAGGTAAATCGTCAACTGTGAAATTGATTAAAAACTAAGTAATAAAATCTAATTTATCTAAACTGGCTTCTCATTTTGGGAGGCCAGTTTTTTTTTGTGATACAGGGCTGTGAAACTACCCATTTGATTTAAAAAAAATTAAATTTGTCACGAAAGAAGAGTTAAATCAATCGTATAAAGCAAAGTTTAGAAGGCTCAGAATATGACAATTTTAAAAAAGGTTATTTTTCCAATTATTGTTGCAACCGTTTGGATTAGTATTTCTGAATTTGTTCGGAACGAAATTTTAGTTAAATCCGATTGGGTCGAGCATTATCAAAAGTTGGGACTCGTTTTTCCTTCCGAACCGTTAAATGGAGCAATGTGGGGAGTGTGGTCTTTATGTTTGTCAATTGCAATTTTTGTGATTGCTGAAAAGTTCTCTTTAATGCAAACAACTTTATTAGCTTGGTTTGTAGGATTTGTTTTGATGTGGTTGGTGATTTGGAATTTGAATGTACTTCCAGTTACCATCCTAGTTTTTGCGGTGCCTTTGAGTCTTTTGGAAGTTTTTTTGGCCAGCTTTATTATCAAAAAAATGACCTCAAAATAAATCGAGTGAATGAATCAAAGCAACTTGACAAATTCGTACTTCTTTCTAATCACCATAAATTAGGTAGCAAATAACCTCCATTGACATGAAAACAAACTCCTTCATTTTGTTCATTACGTTTTGTTTTGGTCTTAATCTCTCTGCCCAAAAGACAATTCCGACCGCTGACACGCTCAAAATTTACGGGGAAGTAAAAAATCCAACGGTACTGTCGCTTACGCAGTTGGATACCTTTCCTAAAACGGCTATCAAAGATCAAATTATCTACAATCACAATGGAGAAGTAAAAGATACTTTGACCGGTTTAATTGGAGTTCCTTTAAAAACGATCATGGCCTCCATCGAATTTATTTACGATAAACCAAGAGAATTAAACGAGTTTTATTTTGTAATGATCGCAACGGATGGATACAAAGTGGTGTTTTCGTGGAATGAAATTTACAACAGCGAATTAGGCAATAATTTTTTCATCATCACGGAAATGGAAGGCAAACCTTTGAAAGACATTTCTCAACGAATCTTATTTATTTCGACAGCTGATTTTAAACCTGGAAGACGCTATATCAAAGGATTAGAAAAAATTGAGGTAAGGCGAGTAGGATAAAATTCGGATTTAACAGGATTGAATAGTCAACCAAAATCAACCTAATCCAATAAATCCGGTCTTCTTTCTTTTGTGCGACGGAAACTCTCTTCGTAACGCCATTCTTCAATTTTGATTGGGTGTCCTGAAAGCAAAACTTCTGGTACCACATGCCCCTTATATTCTTCAGGACGTGTATAAACAGGTGGAGCCAACAAACCATCTTGAAATGAATCGGTTAGGGCAGAGGTTTCATCATTTAAGACACCTGGCAATAAACGTACTACGGCATCTACCAACACGGCTGCACCAAGTTCGCCTCCTGATAAAACATACGATCCAATGGAAATTTCTTTGGTAATAAATAGATCTCTAATTCGTTGATCAACACCTTTATAATGTCCACAAAGAATTAAAATATTTTGACTTAAAGAAAGGGTGTTGCAGGTAGATTGGTCCAATAAATCTCCATCCGGCGTCATGTAAATTAATTCATCATAGGTGCGTTCGGAAGTTAATTTTTCGATACAATCCGCTATGGGTTGAATCGTCATCACCATTCCCGCGCCGCCGCCGTATTGATAATCATCCACACTTTTTTGACGATGGGTCGAATAGTCACGGATATTGTGAATGTGTATTTCGACACAGCCTTTTTCTTGCGCGCGCTTCATGATCGAATCATTGAGCGGACTTTCTAATAATTGTGGTAAAATGGTGAGAATATCAATTCGCATAAGACAAAATTAAGCATTTATGCAGATTAAGGTCACAAAAAACAGCAATGAAAATAAAAATGTCGACAAAGCAATCACTTTCAATTCAGGGTCAAAATCTTTAGGATTAACGATTTTATAAACCCTTTTTAAATGGAACAAATGGATAAGCAGAATCGGCAGAATAAAAGCACAAAGCCAAATCAAATCACTTTGAATGGAAAGAAAAATCAATGGCAAAGGAAATACCAAATAAGCCACGGCAAAAATAGAATAATGATACCGCTTGGCATTTTTTAGCCCCAGTTTTACTACGATGGTATTTTTACCTACCTTTTCATCGTTCACATGATCGCGCATATTGTTGAGGTTCAAAACGGCGACACTAAAACATCCCATCGTAGTTGCTGGCAGAAATAAAATCCAATTAAACGTGTGTGTTTGTAGAAAATAGGTTCCATAAACACCCACAAG
>JADZFJ010000180.1 GCA_020849935.1 Crocinitomix sp.
AAGAGAAGAAAAATCAAAGTACATTGAAGACTTAGCTGCAAAATTATCGGAGTCGGGCGTTTTTTATTTGACTGATACTGCCGGTTTAACCGTAGATGTTGTCAATCAATTAAGAGAAAAATGTTTCAAAAGCAGTATCGAATTGCGTGTGGTAAAAAACACCCTTTTGAAAAAAGCAATGGAACGTATTGAAGGAACAGACTATTCAGAACTTTATGGAGTTCTTTCTGGTCCAACTGCAATTATGTTCTCTGAAGTTGGAAACGCACCAGCAAAGCTAATTAAAGATTTTCGTAAGAAGAATGAAAAACCCCTTTTAAAAGGAGCTTTTGTCGATCATTCCATCTTTACTGGAGATGCAAGCCTAGATTCACTAGTAGCATTAAAAAGTAAAAATGAACTTATCGGTGAAATCATCGGCTTACTTCAATCTCCTGCGAAAAATGTTATTTCTGGATTACAATCTGGAGGTAATACATTAGCAGGAATTTTAAAAACGCTCTCTGAAAAAGGAGCATAGTTAACATTATTAATAACCTTAATTAAAACAAAATAAAATGTCTGAATTAAAAGATTTCGCAGAAAAATTAGTTAATCTAACAGTAAAAGAAGTACAAGAATTAGCTACTATTTTAAAAGATGAATACGGTATCGAACCTGCTGCTGCTGCACCAGTTATGATGGCTGCAGGTGGTGGTGGTGATGCTGTTGCTGAAGCAGAACAAACAGAGTTTGAAGTAGTTCTTAAAGCTGCTGGTGGTGCTAAATTAGCGGTTGTTAAAACTGTGAAAGATCTTACTGGTCTAGGATTAAAAGAAGCGAAAGAACTAGTGGATGCTGCGCCGTCAACTGTTAAAGCTGGAATTTCTAAAGATGAGGCTGAAGGTCTTAAATCTGCTTTAGAAGAAGCTGGAGCTGAAGTTGAAATTAAGTAAGAATACCTAATTGTACAGGATAGGCACTGCCCTTTGGGCATGTGCCTACTCCTGTTTTATAGTTCACAATTATAGAATTTTTATTCTTTAACAAAAAAATAAGTAGCCTTGGTACCAAATAATATAATTAAAGAAAGAATAAATTTTAGAAGCCAGTCCGCGCTTCTAGAATACCCTGATTTCCTCGATATTCAGTTGGAGTCTTTTAGACAATTCTTTCAGTTGGAGACAACACCGGAAAACAGAAGTGACGAAGGACTTTTTAAAGTATTTAGTGAAAATTTCCCAATCACTGATACACGTAATCAATTCGTACTTGAATTCTTAGATTATTTTGTTGATCCCCCGCGATACACCATTGCTGAGTGTATTGATAGAGGATTAACTTATAGTGTGCCATTAAAGGCAAAGTTGAAATTATATTGTACGGATCCTGAGCATGAGGATTTCGAAACAATCGTTCAAGATGTGTATTTAGGAACTATTCCTTACATGACTCCGAAAGGTTCTTTCGTAATCAATGGTGCTGAACGTGTAATTGTTTCTCAATTGCACAGATCTCCAGGGGTGTTCTTTGGTCAATCGCGTCACGCAAATGGTACAAAATTGTATTCAGCTCGAATCATACCTTTTAAAGGTTCATGGATCGAGTTTGCAACTGACATCAACAGTGTCATGTACGCATACATTGATCGTAAGAAAAAATTACCTGTAACTACTTTATTCCGAGCACTTGGATTTGAAAGCGATAAAGATATTCTCGAAATATTTGACCTCGCTGACGAAGTAAAAGTGAATAAAGCCGGAATTAAAAAAGTACAAGGTCGTAAGTTAGCGGCAAGAGTGCTAAAAACGTGGATCGAAGATTTCGTGGATGAAGATACTGGAGAAGTGGTTTCGATCGAGCGTAATGAAGTGCTTTTGGATCGTGAAACTTTACTCGAGCAAGAACATTTAGATTTGATCATTGATGCAGGTGTTAAATCTGTTATCTTACACAAAGAAAATGTAAATTCTGCCGATTTCGCGATTATTTATAATACTTTACAAAAAGATACTTCCAACTCTGAAAAAGAGGCTGTCTAACATATTTATCGCCAATTAAGAAATGCTGAACCACCTGATTTTGAAACAGCAAGAGGAGTTTTTGAAAAACTATTCTTCTCTGATTCTCGTTACGATTTAGGGGAAGTTGGTCGATACAGAATTAATAAAAAACTCGGTCTTAACACCGATATGGAACAAAAAGTTCTTACGAAAGAGGATATTATCCTAATTGTAAGATACTTAATTGAGTTAATTAACGCAAAAGCGGAGATTGATGATATTGACCATTTATCGAATAGACGTGTAAGAACTGTTGGTGAGCAATTACACAATCAGTTTGGGGTTGGTTTGGCTAGAATGGCTAGAACGATCCGTGAACGTATGAACGTCAGAGATAATGAGGTGTTTACACCAATCGATTTGATCAATGCGAAAACATTGTCGTCGGTAATTAACTCGTTCTTTGGTACAAATCAGTTGTCTCAATTTATGGATCAAACAAATCCATTATCTGAGGTAACGCACAAAAGAAGATTATCAGCTCTAGGGCCAGGCGGTTTATCCCGTGAAAGAGCAGGTTTCGAGGTACGTGACGTTCATTACACACATTATGGACGTTTGTGTACAATTGAAACACCTGAAGGACCAAACATCGGTTTGATTTCGTCTTTATGCGTGTTTGCAAAAGTGAACAAACTAGGATTTATTGAAACTCCGTATTGGACTGTTACCGGTGGTAAAGTTGACCAAAGTGGAGGACCAATTTATTTGAGTGCTGAAGAAGAAGAATCGAAAATTATTGCACAAGCAAGCGTTGAGATTGACAAAAACGGTAATTTCATTAGTGAGAAAATTAAGGCAAGATTAGAGGGAGATTTCCCTGTTGTGGCGCCTGCGGCTATCGCTTTAATGGACGTTGGTACAAATCAAATCGCTTCAATTGCGGCATCTTCGATTCCGTTCTTAGAGCATGATGATGCGAACCGTGCCTTGATGGGATCTAACATGATGCGTCAAGCGGTTCCTTTATTAAAACCGAATTCTCCAGTGGTTGGTACAGGAATCGAAGCTATTGTAGCTAGAGATTCTCGTGTATTGATTAACGCTGAAGGTGATGGGGTAGTTGAATATGTTGATGCGAATGAAATTAAAATTCGTTACAATTTATCAGATGCTGACCGTTTGGTAAGCTTTGATGGAGATGTTAAAACGTATTTATTGACTAAATTCCAGAAAACAAACCAAAGTACAACAATCAACTTAAGACCAATCGTTTTAAAAGGCGATACGGTTTCTAAAGGACAAGTTTTATGTGAGGGTTATGCAACTCAAGCAGGTGAACTTGCACTTGGACAAAACTTGAAAGTAGCATTCATGCCTTGGCAAGGATACAACTTCGAGGATGCGATTGTAATTTCTGAAAAAGTAGTTCGTGAAGATATCTTTACCTCTGTTCATATCGATGAATATTCGTTGGACGTGAGAGATACAAAACGAGGATTAGAAGAATTAACTTCTGATATTCCTAACGTATCTGAAGAAGCGACGAAAGATTTGGATGAAAACGGAATTATCCGAGTTGGAGCAGAAATCAAAGAAGGTGATATCCTAATCGGAAAAATCACTCCAAAAGGTGAAACTGATCCATCTCCAGAAGAAAAATTATTGAGAGCAATTTTCGGTGATAAAGCAGGTGACGTAAAAGATGCCTCTTTAAAAGCTTCTCCTTCTTTAAGAGGAGTTGTAATCGGGAAAAAATTATTCTCACGTGCAATTAAAGATAGAAAAACAAAAGCAAAGGATAAACCGATGCTTGCTCAATTAGATGCTGACTATGAAATAGAAGCAGGTAAATTGAAAGCAATTCTTATCGACAAATTGTTACAAATATTAGATGAGCATAAGGCAGCTGGTGTCTTCAACAACTTTAAAGAGGAAATCCTTAAAAAAGGTGTAAAATTCACAGAGAAAAACTTGGCTATCATCGATTTCAGCATCGTAAATCCTTACGATTGGACAAAAGATACTGAAGTAAATAAATTGATTCAACGAGTATTACACAATCACTCAATTAAAGCGAACGATTTATTAGGAGCTTACAAACGTAAAAAATTCCAAATTTCAGTTGGGGATGAATTACCAACAGGAATCGTGAAAATGGCGAAAGTGTATGTGGCTAAAAAACGTAAGTTGAAAGTTGGGGATAAAATGGCGGGACGTCATGGTAATAAAGGGATCGTGGCGAATATCGTTCGTCAAGAAGACATGCCTTTCTTAGCGGATGGAACACCAGTTGATATCGTTCTTAATCCACTTGGGGTACCTTCGCGTATGAACCTTGGTCAAATCTATGAAACTATTCTTGGATGGGCTGGTGTTGAATTAGGAGTGAAGTTTGCATCACCAATTTTTGATGGAGCTTCAATCGATCAAATTAATGAATACACAGACAAAGCTGGGATTCCGAGATTTGGTAGAACTTTCCTAATTGATGGAAATACAGGAGAACCTTTCGATCAACCTGCAACTGTCGGTGTAATTTATATGCTGAAATTAGGTCACATGGTTGATGACAAAATGCACGCACGTTCAATCGGGCCATACTCACTCATTACACAACAACCACTTGGAGGTAAAGCTCAATTTGGAGGTCAACGTTTTGGAGAGATGGAG
>JADZFJ010000181.1 GCA_020849935.1 Crocinitomix sp.
ACTTTTGCAGCAGCTTCAATTTGTATTGTTGAATATTTGTTGAGGTATTGAATTAAGGTTTGACCTTCTTTCACAAAATCGGCTGCGTACCATTCAAAGATTTGAGAAACTTGAATTTTTTTAGCAGAGATAATGTTGTGTTTTACATCGTTGATGTAGTTTTTTGTCAATTTGGTTAGGAGGGCGTCTGTATTTTCAGCCGTAAATGCCTTGTTGGCCAAAATTGGACATGAATAAGAGGCGCAATTGATTCCAAAATGGATTCTTGGATCGCCCATTTTCCGTAAAATATCATTCTCCACTTGACTTAAGGTATACGATTTATCACCTAATTTAACCAAGGCAACATTCCAAATGTCTTTTCCGCTAAAAGAAGCATCTTTTACCGATTTAAGTGGGTATTTAGACAAGACAAATTTTAAAGTGTAGGCATTATAAGCGTTCATATAATACGCCTTTTTTTCCGTTTTTGTCCAATCAGTTGCTGGGGGATTGTTTTTTAAGGAAATTAAATACTTATCCAAAGTATCCGTTTTGATTTTTAGACCTTTGTAATTTACTTTACCAGCAGTGCTGACATAGTCTTTTAACAAACGATCGAAAATGCTATGATCTGGTTTGCCTGCAAATGCGGCACTGGTGATGGCGAGAAATACAATTAAAATTAAATTTTTCATAATTTATTAATTTAGGTTGTTTGGTCGTTTTGTTTGGTGACGCCTTACAACAACTTTTATTTTTTTTTCCTTTTGTGGAAAGATAACAAAAATTAGTCCAATTCACAAAATCATGGAAAATGTTGTGAATTTATTGAGTAGGTTTTAACGTTTCCTCCATCCGCATTAACGATTGAAGCGGCAGCTCCCGGACGATCCCGACGATTAGGTCGGGATGTTGGGGACTACAGCGGAAAGCGTGGCGCCCCCAACTTGTTGGGGGCGAAATGCCCAAAAAATTATTCAATTACCTAAAATCCCAAACTTCACTCGGGGTGACACAATAATGTAACGGAATATCGAATTCGTGGAGGTCTGAAATTTCTGGAATTGGGTCGAAATAGGACAGGCCGACAAAAATGCAGGTGGGGTTACAGTTGATCAAAAATTGGTCGTAAAAACCTTTTCCGTAGCCCACCCGATAGCCTTTTTGGTCGATGGCCAACAAAGGAACAAAAACAATGTCAAGCAATTCGACTTGAATGGTATCGCCAAAAATTGGTTCGGGTATGCCCCAATCGTTGACCTTGATTTGCGCCATGGACTCGTATTTGATGTGCGTCAGTTGGTTATTTTCTTGCACCACGGGCAGGTAAAAATCGGCGGGAATTTCTTTTAAAAACGGCCAGGTGTTTATTTCTAAAAATCGGGTGATGGGTAAAAAAAGGCTGATTTTTTTATGGGGTAAATCGAAATAAGTGGCTGCTCGTTTTAGAATTGCTGCCGAAGCATTTTCTCGTTCTGTAGCACTGAGATTTTTTCGCAATTCTTTGTATTGTTGACGGAGGGTAGCTTTGTCCATATTACACTAAAAATCCTAAAATCAATGAAATACCGAAAATGAGCATAGAAAAACCCACGATTTTGTTGAGGGCATCGATGTTCATTTTTTTCAAAAAAAACTTGCCTGTGATGGCTCCGCCTAAAGCGCCGATAAGCGACAGGAGGATTAACATCCAAGAAGCTTCTAAACTAGCTACATCAATCGTTTTTGCGTAAACTGACATGCGCACAATGTCAATGATTAAGGCGATGACGATTCCGGTGGCAATAAATACTTCTTTTGGTAAATTATAACGCACTAAAAAGGCCGACCGCACTGCTCCTTGGTGTCCTGAAATTCCGCCGATTAAGCCACTCACGATTCCGCCAATCCATAAATTTCCTTTGGAGAATTCAAAATTCCAACGTGGCACTAATTCCAATAAGGCAAAAATTAATAATAAGGTGCCGAAAAGTAAATTTAACAGGGTGATTTCAAATTGATAGTGTCCTAATTGATACCCAACCAATACCACATTTTGAATTTTACTGAGTAAATATGCGCCTAACAAAGCAGCAGGAATGGCAGCTAACCCAAATGGCAAAACAATTTTCCAATCAATGCTGCGCTTCATTAATAAAAACTTAAAGACATTGTTTAAAAAATGAACAATGGCGGTGGCTGAAATGGCAAAAATGAGGTCGTTAAACAAGAGGTAAAAAACGGGTGTTAAGAGCGTCCCGAGCCCAAATCCGCAGAAAAAAGTCAACCAACTTGCGCCAAAAGAGATAAGGATGAGTAGAAAAAGTTCCATTCAATTTTTTTTACCAAATTTAATAATTTCAAGCGGAGATGGCTAATAATTCGGATTGGATTAATATATTTACACCCTAACGAACAAAAATATGAAAGACGAATTTGAATCAATTGATCAATTAGGGAATAATTCAAGTCCCAAATCATTACCTAACGCATCCGCTGTTTTGGTATTAGGTATCCTATCTATAGCAACTTGCTGGCTGTATGGAGTTGTGGGAATTGTATTAGGAATTATTGCGCTTGTTTTAC